>CAUQIP010000002.1:0-100845 GCA_963518235.1 uncultured Streptococcus sp.
AGACTAGGGAAATGCCAGTTTGACGCTTGAGATGGAGTTTGATTTCCTCTTCTCCAACTAAGAGAAAGAGCTTGTCTGGAGCCTCCATATAGGTGGCAATTCCTCCCCAAAGCAAAAGTAAAACAGACGTAATTCCTACAAACAAAAGGATAGGCCAATGATTTTCAGGAAAATCTTGCAAGAGTTGACTGTACTGGTAGGCTAGAAAACCCAGCAGGACAAGCAGGAACAATACAAAGTGGTCATTGAGAACATAGCGCAGATAACCGACACACTCCTTACGAAAAGCCTGCTTTCTCTTTAAAAACAAGTCTTTCATAGGTCCTCCTCTTTGGTCAGAGCCAAGTAAATATCATTCAAACTAGCCTCAGGCATGTCAAAGGCTTCGCGCAGTTGAGTTAGATTCCCCTTGGCACGCACCTCTCCCTTGTGGAGAATAACAAAGGCATCACACATCTTCTCCGCCGAATCCAGCACGTGAGTACTCATGAGAATGGACTTGCCCTGTTGCTTTTCCACTTCCAAAAGCTGAATCAAGTCAGAAATAGCCAGCGGATCGAGACCAAGGAAAGGCTCATCCACGATGAAGAGACTCGGATCTACCACAAAAGCACAGATAATCATGACCTTCTGCTTCATCCCTTTTGAAAAATGAACTGGGAACCAGTCCAATTTCTGGTCCAGACGGAACATTTTTAACAAGGGTTCTACTCGTTCAAAAGTCACTTTCTGCTCGATACCATAAGCCATAGCAACCGTTTCGATATGCTCTCTGAGAGTCAATTCCTCATACAGACTAGGTGTCTCAGGAATGTAGCCAATTTGCTTGCGGTAGCTCGTTGCATCTTCCTGCAGGGTCAGGCCATTGATATTGATGGAACCACTATAAGGTGTCAAGAGACCAATAATCTCATTGATGGTCGTTGATTTCCCAGCACCATTGAGACCAATCAAACCGACCAGCTGCCCACTTTCAACAGTAAAAGACACGTCTTTCAAGACAGGGACATGAACATAGCCACCTGTCAGGTTTTTAATTTCTAACATATTTTCTCCAAATCTGGTATAATGTAGCTATATTATATCAAAATTCAATACAGTAGAGGTAGATTTTATGTCAGATTGCATTTTTTGTAAAATCATTGCAGGGGAAATTCCTGCTTCAAAAGTATATGAAGATGAGCAGGTTCTTGCCTTTCTTGATATCTCTCAAGTGACACCAGGACATACCTTGGTCGTGCCAAAAGAACACTATCGCAATCTTTTGGAAATGGACGCTACTAGCGCCAGCCAACTCTTTGCCCAAGTACCAAAAGTGGCTCAAAAAGTCATGAAAGCTACCAAGGCCGCTGGTATGAATATCATTGCCAACTGTGAAGAAATCGCAGGGCAAACCGTCTTTCATACCCACGTTCACCTCGTGCCTCGCTACAGTGCCGACGATGACCTCAAGATTGATTTTATCGCCCACGAACCAGACTTTGACAAACTTGCTCAAGTTGCTGAAACTATCAAAAACGCCTAAGGAGTTGCCATGAAATTATCCAACCTACTGCTATTTGCAGGAGCTGCAGCCGGAAGTTATCTGGTCACAAAAAATCGCCAAAACATCACAGATGAAGTCTTGAATACCACTGACCGCATTCAAGCTATCAAGGACGATGTGGATATTATCCAAAACAGCCTACAAATCATCGACCAACAAAAAGAACTCATCAAGGAATACCAAGAAGACCTGACTTACAAATTTAAAGTCTTGGAAAAAGATATCCAGACTAGACTAGCTGTTATCAAAGAAACACAGGAAACTGAAGATAAGTAAAAAGAGCCCGACGGCTCTTTTTGCTTTATTCTCCTTCAAAGGCATCTTTAATATGGTCAAAGAAGCCCTTTTTCTTTGGATTGACTTTCAAGTCACCAGCAGCTGCGAATTCTTTCAAGGCTGCTTTTTGGCGGTCGTTCAAGCCTGTCGGAGTCACGACATTGACGGTAACGTATTGGTCCCCAACTGCACCACCACGAAGGCTCGGAGCTCCCTTGCCACGTAGACGGAATTTCTTACCAGTCTGAGTGCCCTCTGGGATAACCAATTCAACATCACCATGAACAGTTGGGATATCAACTGTATCACCAAGAGCTGCTTGGACAAAGTTGAGGTTGAGATTGTAGAAGATAGTGGTTCCTTCACGTTCAAACTTGTCGCTGGCTTCCACAGAAACCACTACATACAAGTCACCATAAGGTCCACCGTTAAATCCAGCTTCACCTTGACCAGCTAGGCGAATTTGTTGACCTGTTTCCACACCAGCAGGGATTTTTACATGTACGCTATGCGCTTGTTTTTCATGACCTGTGCCATGACAAGTTGTACATGGATCTTTGATTTCTTTTCCGCGACCGTGACAGACATCACAGGTTACTTGGCGACGCATCATACCAAGCGGAGTTTGTGTATCAACGTTAATGACACCAGCGCCATGACAGCGTCCACAAGTGACTGGACTTGTTCCTGGCTTAGCACCAGAGCCATTACATGTACGACAGCTTGCTTCACGATTGTACTTAACTTCTTTTTCAGCTCCAAAAATAGCTTCTTCAAAGGTCAAGTTCACACGATACTGGAGGTCATCCCCTTGACGAGGGGCATTTGGATTGCGCGAAGCACCACCTCCACCGAAGAAACTTGAGAAAATGTCCTCAAAACCACCAAAGCCACCTGCCCCGTTGAAACCACCAGCTCCACCACCGAAGCCTCCAAAGCCACCATTGGCACCCGCAGCACCATATTGGTCATAGGCAGCACGTTTTTGGTCGTCACTCAAAGTCTCATAAGCTTCTTGAACTTCCTTGTACTTTTCCTCAGCACCAGGCTCCTTGTTGATATCTGGGTGATATTTTTTCGAAAGCTTACGATAAGCCTTTTTGATCTCGTCTGCCGAAGCGTTTTTTGACACCCCCAGACGATCATAAAATTCAGTATTGTTCATAATTCAAGATACAAAGGGCGTCAAACGGACACAGGCAAAATAGGAGTTTTGACGACGGACGCTTGCGTCCTAGAAAAAACTATCTTTTTGGCACGGTCCGTAGCCCGTGTTCAGTTACGAACACCCTTGTTCCTTTCTATTGTTATTGTGAATCAAACCTCGATTTAGGTCGGGTTCAATTCCTTTCTTTCATATTGATGAGACAAAATCCAAATAAATGAGATTCCGTCCCTTTTTACCGAAAAACAGAGGCTGGGTTGCAACCTCTGTGGTTAGATTATTCCTTTGAAATAAAAATTATTGTATTATCTCTAGTAGTAATTTTCAAAGATTCTTCAACATAATCAAACTCAAATTCATTATAGTAAGGATCTTGTGTCCTATGTAGTCGTAGTTCCCGACATATATCTTCTGAAAAGAAAATAGTCACATCTTTAAATACAGAAGTATTATCATATCTACTATTACCAATAGCTACTTCTGTTAATTCTTGATAAATAATATCCCCATTCCTTTTAACAGTTACCTTCATTTCTAAAGGAATATAGCTTAATTTATGCAACTTTCCAAAAATCTTTATCTTCGCATGATAATCTGCAATATCAGGAATACTATTTTGCTTAACTCTCATCACATAATCCTTTTACTTTTCAGTAAACTCTCCGTCTACGACGTCATCGCCTACGTTTCCTGTTGCTTGTGCGCCTTCTGCTCCTGCTTGTGCTTGTTGCGCTGCTGCGGCTTGTTCGTAGAGTTTAACAGCAAGTCCTTGAGCTTTTTCGTTCAATGCTTCAAGTTTTGCTTTCATTTCGTCCAAGTTGTTATCTTCTTGCGCTTTCTTAAGGTCATCAAGGGCAGATTGGGCAGCGTCACGTTCTGCATCGAATCCTTTGCCTTCAGTTTCCTTGATTGTCTTTTCAGTCGCAAAGATTGCTTGATCTACTTCGTTACGAAGGTCTACTTCTTCTTTACGTTTCTTATCTGCTTCAGCGTTAGCTTCTGCATCTTTCATCATGCGGTCAATTTCTTCGTCAGTCAAGCCTGAGTTTGATTGGATGACAATTGTTTGTTCTTTTTGAGTTCCAAGGTCTTTAGCCTTAACAGACACGATACCGTTCTTGTCGATGTCAAATGTTACTTCGATTTGAGGAATTCCACGAGGTGCAGCTGGGATATCTGTCAATTGGAAGCGTCCAAGAGTCTTGTTATCTGCTGCCATTGGGCGTTCACCTTGAAGAACATGGATATCAACGGCTGGTTGGTTGTCTGCTGCAGTTGAGAAGACTTGTGATTTAGATGTTGGAATAGTAGTGTTGCGGTCGATGAGTTTTGTGAAGACACCACCCATTGTTTCGATACCAAGTGACAATGGTGTTACATCAAGAAGGACAACGTCTTTAACATCACCAGTAATGACACCACCTTGGATCGCAGCACCCATGGCAACAACTTCATCAGGGTTTACTGATTTGTTTGGTTCTTTACCAGTTTCAGCTTTAACAGCTTCTACAACAGCTGGGATACGAGTTGAACCACCAACAAGGATAACTTCGTCGATTTCTGACAAGCTCAAACCTGCATCTGAAAGGGCTTGACGAACTGGAACTTTTGTACGTTCTACAAGGTCACGAGTCAAATCGTCAAATTTCGCACGAGTCAAAGTCATTTCCAAGTGAAGAGGTCCAGTCTCACCTGCAGTGATAAATGGCAAGCTGATTTGAGTTGAAGTCACACCAGAAAGGTCTTTCTTCGCTTTTTCAGCTGCATCTTTCAAACGTTGCATTGCCATCTTGTCAGTAGATAAGTCAATACCGTTTTCTTTCTTGAATTCTGCTACCAAGTGGTCGATGATTTTTTGGTCAAAGTCGTCACCACCAAGTTTGTTGTCCCCTGCAGTTGACAATACGTCGAAGACACCGTCACCCAATTCAAGGATAGATACGTCGAATGTACCACCACCAAGGTCGAATACCAAGATTTTTTCTTCTTTATCAGTCTTGTCCAAACCGTAAGCAAGAGCGGCTGCAGTTGGTTCGTTGACGATACGTTCTACTTCAAGACCAGCGATTTTTCCTGCGTCTTTAGTTGCCTGACGTTGAGCATCGTTAAAGTAAGCAGGAACTGTAATAACTGCTTTAGTCACTTTTTCACCAAGGTAGTCTTCAGCGTAGCCTTTCAAGTATTGAAGGATCATAGCTGAGATTTCTTGTGGAGTGTACTCTTTCCCATTAGCAGAAACTTTTTCAGAAGTTCCCATCTTAGATTTGATAGAGATAACTGTATCTGGATTTGTAACTGCTTGACGTTTTGCAGCATCACCAACGATGATTTCGCCGTTTTTGAATGAGACTACAGATGGAGTTGTGCGGTTTCCTTCTGGGTTTGCGATGATTTTTGATTCAGTTCCTTCAAGAACTGCTACTGCTGAGTTTGTTGTACCTAAGTCAATACCGATAATTTTAGACATATGTTTTTCTCCTTGTTAGTTAATTTTCTATTTTTGATATTTCCCTTAAGTGGTGGGGACGTGAGCAACTCCCTTCGGGATTTCATCACTTATTTTTGAGCCTATTGTCTCAAAAATCCCCTGTTTCAGTAGCCAAAGCTACTGAAACTTTCACCACGGCGGGCAATATCTTCCTTGCAAGCCTCCGGCTTGCTTCTTATCTTTCTTCATAGTTTATTGTCGTTTCAGACAAGAGAATTTACCCTTTCTCTGCTTTGGCAATTCCTCTTGTTCTAATGTATGCATTGTGCCCGCAATGAGGACAAAATAACCATTCATCATCACTATCAGGAGAATCATCCATAAACACAGAGACATTCACAATACCCGTGCATTCATCACAGATATTCTTACCTTGATAATAACGTTGTGCAGTTTTACGATATTCGTCATTCTGTTTCTTATTTTTTTCAAAAATATCTAACATATCTTTCCTCCTTAGCTATACACCACTACCATTGCTGGGCGTAGGATGCGGTCATGGAGTTTGTAGCCTTTTTGGAAGACTTGGGCGATGGTATCTGCTGGGTGTTCATCGTCTGCTGGGAGAGTTTGGATGGCCATATGATAGTTATGGTCAAATTCGCCATCAGCTGCGATTTCTTCGATTCCTTCTTCTTTCAAAGCATGAATCAAGCTTTCTTGCACCATTTCCAAGCCCTTCTTCACATCATCTGTCAAACCTTCAACTGCGAGTGCACGCTCTAGGTTATCCAAAGAAGGGAGAATTGCTTTTGCCAAGTCCTGGCTACGATAACGTTGCAAGTTTTGACGCTCTTCATTAGCACGGCGTTGGATATTTTGCATTTCCGCATGAGCGCGAAGGTATTTGTTTTCGAACTCATCTGCACGTTCATTTGCCAAGTCCAATTCAGACTTCTCAGGAGTTGTTTCTTCTACCGTTTCCACAACTTCCTCTTCTTGGACTTCTTCTACTTCTTCATTTTTTATATCTTGGGCCATTTTCGCCTCCTTTAATGATTTCAATCTTAATGTACTTCGTAATGATTACTGCTGAGATAGCGATAAAAATCTGTCAACTTCATGGTCAAAACACGGTTGACCACATTGACTTGGTTAATTAGTTGCTGATAATCCAGATTGACCGGACCGATAATCGCTAGAATTCCAACTCCCCGATAAGGAATGAGGAACTTGCTACTAATCACAGCTAAATCAGCTAGACAGGACTCTTGACTGTCTGCAACACGGACATTTTGCATCTGATCCTCATGCAGCCCCTCACGAATCTCCAAGGCCACCTTTTGCGGTTGGTCAAAGAACTGATAGGCTGCTAGATTAGCAAAATTCAAGAGATTGACCTTGCCCGCCACCACAATGTTTTCGTTGAACATTTCCTTAAAGATGTGTTCAAAGAGATCGATGACATTGTCCGTTGTTGTAAAGTAACGCTGGATAATCTGCGGAATCTCCGTCCGAATCTTGTAGTGAATATCTAGAACGGTGTGGCCGAGGAAACGTTCCTGAATGATGCTCTTCAGTTTCAGCAAATCCTCCTGTAAGAAGTTCCTTGGAATCAGAAACTGACTGGTGACCGTTCGAGACTCGTCTAGGGTGAATACTGCCAAGGCTGTATGTTGCCCCAAAACAACGATATCAAAAGCTGTCAAACGTTGCCTGCTCGGCTCAACATCCAGTGCTACTACCGTACAGCCACTCAGGTCTGTTAGCAGATTAGCAGCCTCCTGCAGAATATCCTCCAATTTGAAGAATTCCTGATCAAAGGCTTTGACAATCTCATAAACCTCATTTTCAGCCAGTCGGTCAAAATCCAGTGAGTGTTTCACATAGTACTGAAAACCAGCAACACTTGGCATCCGACCACTTGAAGTATGGGCCTTCTCAAGCAAACCTTGCTTTTCTAAAGCCGCCATGTCATTACGAATGGTTGCACTGCTAGAGTTAATAGACTCTTGCAAGGCTTTGGATCCGACAGGTTCGTGCGTTTTGGTAAAGATGTCAATAATCAGATTTAAAATATCCTGCTGACGCTCTGTAACCATCTCATCACTCCTCTCTGTCTGATCAATTAGCACTCGATACACTCAAGTGCTAACTTATGATTCTATTATACACCCTTAAAAGAGAATGTCAAGACAAAAACTCAAAAAATTAGCACTCTTTTATCAAGAGTGCTAAAAATCAGTCTAAAGACCTAGAACTTTACTGTTCATCTACTCGGTATTTCCTTTTTAGTCTGAAATAACTATAGGTTAGATAAGAAATTAGTAAAGCATATAAAACAAAAATAATGAAGAAAGACCCAGAAAGATTTTCTCTAAACAAACTCATGCAAACAACAAGGCCACCTAAGAAAGTAGCTGTACATGAACGAAGTCTATATCGTATAACTTCCCATCTAAGGCCCTTACTCATATAGACTTGATTCCCTGGAAGTAAATCAGAAGATGATTTACGAAGAATTGAATAAAAACCTGCTTCTATCAATTCCCAACCTCTATTTCTAAAATCTTGCAGTTCATGCTTATACTTTTTAAGAAATCTAGAATCATAGATACGGTAGATGATATCGTCCGGTTGACATTGGTCAAAATAGAAAAAACCAAAACGACTAGTTCTATATCTCCAGCCTTTCAAGTGCATCTCACGCAAATACTCTTCTTCCTTGTCCAAATCAACAATGGTGAAAATCCGAAATTGCTTTTTATTTATCATGACTTTCCCTCCAATTTTGAGCATGCATCCCCTATCATAAATCTGATAATTCCTTCTTTTTATGCCATAACTTCCAGCTAATATATACAACCACTAACAAAAGGATTAAAGATAAGAAAATATCTAGCCCGACCGCAAGTAAACTCCATAGACCATACGCATTACTTCTATTGAGCAATTTAAGTAAGAATGGTATATGTATGGCTAGCAAAAGTAAAACAGGTACTAGTCGCAGTCTTAAAATGCGATTAACCATAGCTAACTTCCCAGCAGCGTCATTATAGATTTCAAATTCTGCATTCGATTCAATTTCAGAATGTGCTTTTCTAAAATAGGAAAAGCTATTAAAGTCTGTAATACGCTCCCAGCCACAGTCTTTAAACAGTTGTAAATAGGAGGCTCTCTCTGATTTTTCCATTGGGTAAAAATCCAACTGATAAGACACTTGCTCAGGCTGACACTTTTCAAAGGTATACTTAACTGCAAACAATAAGATAGAATAGCTTACTTTCCTAAGTTTCCAGCCCTTAGCATGCATTTCTCTAAAGTATAGAGCCTCCCTCTCATAATCCGCAATTGTAAAAAGTCGATAAACAACTTTCTTTTCCATCATACTTCCTCCCGACTGTTTCTATAGAGCCGTTTAATACGCTTCAATTCAATATCTAAGACTTTTCGTCCCAAGTCTGTTATCTGATAGATTTTCCGTTTTTCCTCTTCGCGGACAAAGGAAATCAAACCATCCTTTTCCATTTTTGACAAGGTTCCATACATAGTTCCAGGACTAATCAAGACTTGCGAATCTGTCATCTCCTTGACCTTTTGCGTAATACTGTACCCATGACCTTTCTTTTGCAGACAGAACAAGATATAAAAACCCGTTTCCGTCATGGGAAGATAAACTCGACGAATCTTATCCGTCAATTCCATGTATAGCCACCTCCTATCCAGTTCGATATATCGCACTTCGTTATATAAAATATATCACACCTCGATATAAAACACAAGAAAAAAGACCGCCCTCAGGCAATCTTTCTTCTATATTAGTAAAGGTCTAAATAATTATCAATTTCCCATTGTGAAACAAAGGTCGCATAACTTGCCCATTCAATTCGTTTAGCTTCAAGGAAACTAGTATAGATATGTTCTCCAAGAGCTTCTCTGACAACCTCATCTTCTGTCAAAGCTTTCAAAGCGTTGTGAAGAGTTGATGGAAGGTCTGTAATACCAGCTTCCTTACGCTCTTCTGCTGTCATGATGTAGATATTTTCTTCGATAGGAGCTGGTGCTTCGATTTTATTTTCAATACCATGCAAACCAACTTCTAACAGAACCGCCATAGCGATGTATGGGTTTGCCATCGGATCCACTGAACGTAACTCAAGACGAGTTCCCATACCACGTGAAGCAGGCACGCGCACAAGTGGCGAACGGTTACGACCAGCCCAAGCAATGTAAACAGGCGCTTCATAACCTGGAACCAAACGTTTGTATGAGTTAACCGTTGGGTTCATGATCGCAGTATAGTTGTAGGCATGCTTAATCAAACCACCAAGGAAATAGTAGGCCGTTTCTGACAACTGCATTCCTTTTGGATCATTTGGATCGAAGAAGGCATTATTTCCTTCTGCATCAAACAAGGACATATTACAGTGCATACCTGATCCAGCAATACCAAATTTTGGTTTTGCCATAAAGGTTGCGTAAAGTCCATGTTTGCGAGCAATGGTTTTAACAACAAGTTTAAAGATCTGAATCTTATCACAGGCACGGAGAACTTCATCGTACTTAAAGTCAATCTCGTGTTGTCCAACCGCAACCTCGTGGTGACTCGCTTCTACTTCAAATCCCATTTTAGTCAAGACATTGACAATCTCACGACGTGTATTGTCCGCAAGGTCAGTAGGTGCCAAATCAAAGTAGCCACCCTTATCATTTACTTCAAGTGTTGGGTCTCCATTTTCATCCAATTTAAATAGGAAGAATTCTGGTTCTGGTCCAAGGTTGAAGGATTTGAATCCTACTTCTTCCATGTGACGAAGAGCACGTTTGAGATTACCACGAGGGTCACCTGCAAATGGTTCACCTTCTGTTGTATAGACATCACAGATCAAACCTGCAACACTTCCGTTTTCATCTCCCCAAGGGAAGACTGTCCATGTATCCAAGTCAGGATGCAAGTACATATCTGATTCATTGATACGTACAAAACCTTCGATAGAAGATCCATCAAACATAGCCTTGTTTGACAAGACTTTATCTAACTGTTCATCTGTAGCAGGAATTTCGACGTTTTTCATAGTTCCCAAAATATCTGAGAACATGAGACGGATAAAGGTAACATTTTTTTCCTTGACTTCACGACGAATATCTGCAGCTGTGATTGGCATGAGTTTTCTCCTTAATGTATGACTACTTGCGGTTGCCTAACCGCGACCAAAAGGTGACCGTACTGAAGCAAAGCGACCCTGTTGGAGGAGTTCATTGTGAAGTGCACGACGCACCTCAGTCTGACTCACCGCTTTCTTGGATTTCGCTTCACGTTCAGCATATTTTTTCTTAATGGCAGCGATATTATAACCTTCAGAGATATAATCTTTGATTTCGAGCAGACGATCCATGTCATTCAAGGAATACATGCGACGGTTCCCTTCGTTTCGATCAGGTTTGATCAACTCTTGATCTTCATAATAACGAATCTGACGCGCCGATAAATCGGTCAACTTCATAACACTGCCGATAGGAAAAACAGCCATATTTCGGCGAAATTCTTTTTCCTTCATTTACAATTTCCTTCTTTCTGTCTATTATAGTCTAAAAAAAGACAAACGTCAATTGATAATGTTATAAAATGTAACATTATTTTTCTTTTTTTTCTAAAAAGAGTCGAATACGGTCAATATCGTAATTTACGAGAATTGCGACAAAAACTCCCATGAAAGTTTCTGATACACGCGCAAATACGTACAAAATTGTTTCGCCACTCGGAATCGATAGGGTAATGATTAACATAGCCGCTACACCACCAATAACACCTGCTTTGTTATTCATGGCTACATTTGTCATAATGGTTAACATGGTGCAAATTGGAACAACTACTAAAGTTACCCAAAAGGCTTCGTGGAAAACGGTATTTAATAGGAAGAAGACCAGAGCATAGAGGCCACCGATACTATTTCCTAGAATACGCGAAGTCCCAAAATGGACACTCTTATCAAAACTCTCCCTCAGGCTAAAAACGGCTGTCAAAGCACCAATTTGAAGACCTTTCCAACCAAAAAAGCCAAAAATCAAGAGAACTAGAAAAACAGCAATACCTGTTTTAAAGGTTCGCATACCAAGTTTGAACTGGGATTTATCGAATTTATATTTTTTAAAATAACTCATAATCTCAACTTTCTATTTCCATTTTATCATAAATTGGCTGATTTTATGAGGAATAGTTGAGAGGAAGCGTTTTTATTTTGAGCAAAAGAAAAGAGGAACTTTCACTCCTCTCTCCTTTGATTCATTTATGAAATCTTATTTTTCTGTAAGTGCAGCCAAACCTGGCAATACTTTTCCTTCAAGAAGTTCCATTGATGCTCCACCACCAGTAGAGATCCATGAGAATTTGTCTGCGCGACCAAGGTTGATTGCTGCGGCAGCTGAGTCACCACCACCGATGATTGATTTAACGCCTGGTTGTTTCACGATAGCGTCCATCACACCGATTGTACCAGCTTGGAAGTCTGGGTTTTCAAATACACCCATAGGTCCGTTCCATACAACTGTTTTGGCACCAGTCAAAGCTTCGTCAAATTTAGCGATAGATTTTGGACCGATGTCAAGACCAAGGAAGCCTTCAGAAACTGCTTCACCTTCAGTGTCACGCACTTCAGTGTAACCAGCAAATGCGTTAGCTTCTTTTGAGTCAACTGGCAAGATCAATTTACCGTTTGCTTTTTCAAGAAGAGCTTTCGCAACATCCAATTTGTCTTCTTCTACAAGTGAGTTACCGATTTCGATACCTTGTGCTTTGTAGAATGTGTAAGTCATACCACCACCGATAAGGACTTTATCAGCTTTTTCAAGCAAGTTTTCGATAACACCGATCTTGTCTGAAACTTTTGAACCACCAAGGATCGCTACGAATGGACGTTCTGGAGTTTCAACTGCTTCTTGGATGTAGGCAATTTCGTTTTCAAGAAGGAAACCAGCAACTGCTTTTTCAACGTTTGCTGAGATACCAACGTTAGATGCGTGTGCACGGTGAGCTGTACCGAATGCATCGTTTACGAAGATACCATCTCCAAGTGATGCCCAGTATTTACCAAGTTCAGGATCATTTTTAGATTCTTTCTTGCCGTCAACATCTTCGTAACGAGTGTTTTCAACCAAGAGAACTTGTCCATCTTCAAGAGCGTTGATAGCTGCTTCCAACTCAGCACCACGAGTGACACCTGGGATAAATTTAACTTCTTGTCCCAACTTAGCAGCCAAGTCAGCAGCTACAGGAGCAAGTGATTTACCAGCTTTGTCTGCTTCTTCTTTTACACGACCAAGGTGAGAGAAGAGGATAGCACGTCCACCTTGTTCAAGGATGTACTTGATAGTTGGAAGAGCTGCAGTGATACGGTTGTCGTTGGTAATCACGCCATCTTTTACAGGTACGTTGAAGTCAACACGAACGAGAACTTTTTTCCCTTTCAATTCAACGTCTTTAACAGTCAATTTTGCCATTAGATATGACTCCTTCTTTTTTTATACGTGTTAATTATATCACAAAATCAACAAAAGAGATAGAAAAACCCTAAACTTTTCGAGTTCTCTATTCCATATGGCAGAATTGACATTGACTTTGCTTATCAGATGAAACCTTTATCCATTTTCATCTCTAATTAAACCTGTCCTGATACTTTTTATTAAATAACCACTGCAGATTGATGAGGGGTTTACTCTGTACATCAAGTATGGGTTTAAGGGTCTCTCTAATTTCATCTAAAACTAGTTGTTGATTGAATTCAATATCATTATAATGTTCATCAAATGCACTTTGAATACGAAAAACTTCATCGAAGAGATAATGATTATCAGTACCGGAATGAAACATTAAATAATCTCCTGATGCAGAGAATATTGACTCCTTTCCCTCAATATTTCTAGCTATACTATTCATTCCATCATCGTCATAGCGGATTCCTTCTATTTCTGGTGTATAAACCCACCACATATTTTCAATCAACATAACTAAGTCGGGCTCTGTTCCCTCCTTATGGGGCATCTGTTGGGCATAGTAGACCGAATAATATTTCAAGTTGTTATAAGCGTATAAACTCAACCCTAAAAATACAACCACCCCTATACTAAATACTAGGATAGTTCCTATAATGATTCCTTTTAATGCTTTCATCTTTAATTAAACCTGTCCTGATACTTCATATTAAACAACCACTGAAGATTGATCCGAGGTTTGGGCTGGACATCAATAACTGGAGCAAAAACTTCTCTAATCTCCTGTTTTATTTCAGATTCATGAATTTCTCTTTTGGGTTGCTCCCCTGATAAGTCAGTTACATGGAAAAATCTAAAGGTACTATCAAAAGCTACAGTTACACTATTTTTATGATATAAAAAATTCCCCATAGAGTTAGACAAAACTACTTCGGCTTTGGTATTTTCAATAGCATTATTCCCATCATCATCGTAGCGAATCCCCTCAATTTTCGGGGTATAAATCGAACCCATATTTTCAATCAGCATAACTAAGTCGGGCTCTGTCCCCTCCTTATGGGGCATCTGTTGCGCATAGTAGACCGAATAATATTTCAAGTTGTTATAAGCGTATAAACTCAACCCTAAAAATACAACCACCCCTATACTAAATACTAGGATAGTTCCTATAATGATTCCTTTTAATGCTTTCATCTCTAATTAAATCTGTCCTGATACAGTAGATTAAACAACCACTGCAGATTGATGAGGGGTTTACTCTGTACATCAAGTACCGGTTGAACGGTTTCTCTAATCTCTTCTTTTATTTTTTTTTCATCAACTGTAGCTAGATCAATTTTTTTATAATCCTTGTCAATAGCCCACTCCAGAGAAAAATTTTTATTGAATTTATAGGTTACATCGTTTTGATCGCTATAACCATAACCACCAGCAAATTCATCAAAATTTGTCGGTTTACCAGTTAGGTTAGTCGAATTTTCAATAAAATTTCTACCATCATCATCATAGCGGATTCCTTCTATTTCTGGTGTATAAATCCACCACATATTTTCAATCAGCATAACTAAGTCGGGCTCTGTCCCCTCCTTATGGGGCATCCGTTGTGCATAATAGACTGAGTTAGATAGCAAATTAATCGTAGTAACAGCATACATACTCGCTCCTATAAATACTACTAAGCCAATGCTCACTACTACAATGATTACAGAAATTACTACTTTTAATGCTTTCATCTTTAATTAAACCTGTCCTGATACTTCATATTAAACAACCACTGCAGGTTGATCCGAGGTTTGGGCTGGACATCAATAACTGGAGCAAACACTTCCCTAATCTCCTGTTTTATTTCATCCTCATGAATTTCTCTTTTTGGCTGTTCTCCTGTGAAGTCACTTACATGGTGAAATCTGAAGGTACTATCAAAACCTATAGAGAGATGATATTTATGATATGAAAAATTTCCCATGGTTTCTGATAAAACAAAATTGTTTTTAGTGTCAATAATAGCATTTTCTCCATCATCATCATAGCGAATTCCTTCTATTTCTGGTGTATAAACCCACCACATATTTTCAATCAACATGACTAAGTCGGGCTCTGTTCCCTCCTTATGGGGCATCTGTTGCGCATAGTAGACCGAATAATATTTCAAGTTGTTATAAGCGTATAAACTCAACCCTAAGAAGACAACCACCCCTATACTAAATACTAGGATAGGTCCTATAATGATTCTTTTTAATGCTTTCATCTTTAATTAAATCTGTCCTGATACAATAGATTAAACAACCACTGCAGATTGATCCGAGGTTTGGGCTGGACATCAATAACTGGAGCAAACACTTCCCTAATCTCCTGTTTTATTTCATCCTCATGAATTTCTCTTTTTGGCTGTTCTCCTGTGAAGTCACTTACATGGTGAAATCTGAAGGTACTATCAAAACCTATAGTTATATGATATTTAAGATATAAAAAATTTCCCATAGCGTCTGATAAAACTGTTTCACTCTTAGTATTTTCGATAGCATTCCCTCCATCATCATCATAGCGAATCCCCTCAATTTTCGGGGTATAAATCGAACCCATATTTTCAATCAACATGACTAAGTCGGGCTCTGTCCCCTCCTTATGGGGCATCTGTTGGGCATAGTAGACCGAATAATATTTCAAGTTGTTATAAGCGTATAAACTCAACCCTAAGAAGACAACCACCCCTATACTAAATACTAGGATAGTTCCTATAATGATTCTTTTTATTGCTTTCATCTTTAATTAAATCTGTCCTGATACATTTTATTAAACAACCACTGAAGGTTGATGAGGGGCTTAGATTGTACATCAAGTACGGGTTGAACGGTCTCTCTAATACCTTGTTTTATCTTTTTTTCGTCAATTGTAGTTAGATCAATTTTTTCATATTTTTTATTCATGGCCCACTCAAGAGAAAAATTTTTCCCGAATTTATAAGCTACATCATTTTGATCTCTATAGCTATAACCTCCATCAAACTCAGAAAAATTTGTAGGTTTACCAATCATATTGGTTGAATTTTCAATAAAATTTCTACCATCATCATCATAGCGGATTCCTTCTATTTCTGGTGTATAAATCCACCACATATTTTCAATCAGCATAACTAAGTCGGGCTCTGTTCCCTCCTTATGGGGCATCTGTTGCGCATAGTAGACCGAATAATATTTCAAGTTGTTATAAGCGTATAAACTCAACCCTAAGAAGACAACCACCCCTATACTAAATACTAGGATAGTTCCTATAATGATTCTTTTTAATGCTTTCATCTTCTTTTTCCTTTCCTATTCCCAAACCAATTCTTGATGGGATTAACGACCCATTTCTTTACAGTGCTTACTACTGGTTTTATAACATAGCGATTTGTTGCTCGAGCGATTGGCCTTACCACCTTCTGATAAATCGGTTTGACGATTGGTTTCACAATATGATTGTAGACGGGTTTGACAACTGGTTTAACAACATAGTTATAGACGGGTTTGACGACTGTCCGATTCACAAAACTTGCCGCAGGCTTAAGTACATGATTGTAGACGGGCTTAAGCACATTGTTGTGGATAGCCTTCGCAATAGGCTTCACTACGTGATTATAGGCAGGTTTGACAACTCCATGGTAGAAGGGTTTCGCTACTGTATTATAAGCAAAGTTTACAATCGGTTTTACTACTGGTTTTATAACCTTTTGATAGAGGGGGTTCGCAACTTTATTTACAGTAACATCAACCGCTGGCTTGACAACACCATTGTAAAGGGGTTTCACCACATTCGTTGACAAGAAGCTTACAACCGGTTTAACGAGCTTGTCATTGACAGTTTTTACTATTTTAGCCCCAACATATAAACCAGCACTCCCTAAAGTAGCCAAAGTATTGCCAATTGGTGCCGTAATATGCTCCTCAATAAATTTTAATGGATGTTTATTAAAGGAAGCAACTCCAGATTTCAATGGATTCCAGAGATATTCCCGAAGAGCCGCTGAAGGATCTTCCTTTAATCGTTTTTTAAAAGCTTTGCCTTCATTGAACTTTTTCATTCCAATCAAGGCAAGCCCTGATAAACTAAAAATACTTCCAAGTAACAAGAAATCTTTATAGCCCTCGGCAGTGGTATCTCCCGACTGCTCTTTGAGTACTTGATAATAATACTCTTGGCGTTTCTGCTCCAAACCATCTGTGCTATAATATTTTTCAATTGCTAGATCCAGATCCAAGTCTTTAAAGTTCCTATGATACTTCAGGATAAAGGCATCTATATCTGTGAGCGTGTCCTTTTCATCGATGGTTGTTAATAAGTCTCCTGTTAGAGAATTATTTTGAAAAAGAAGCGTTTTTGGAGATAAGCCAAAAAGGTTAAATGGAGAGAGACCCGCGAAGAACTTCAATTTTTCTTTTAGAGAACTACTTTTATAAGAGGTGGCAATCGGTGCAGCCAGATGAGGAAAATCTATTGCATATTCTGGTAAATCATGAATCTTATTTAATAGCTCTCTAATTTTATCGCTATAAGCATAAGGAGCTTCTCCAAAATCATTGGTCATGGATTGTAGACCATCATTTGCGTAGGGAACACGCGCGATGGCGTTAGCGATGGTATGGTTTATTTTATCTCGATCATTGCCATATTTTTTCCTTGCTTCATCTCCAACGGCCCTGATATAATCAAGAAACAATTTCTTCTCATCTTGATTCATCTTGGTATTGGTTAAAAAGGGATCTTTTTTAGTTGGTATCTCTTGCTTTTTGGGTTCGGTATGACTATCCTCTACTCTTTGACCTTGGTCAGTTAGCACTTGGTTTGACCCCTGAGAAAAGGATGGTAATGAGCCCCCTGCCAAAGAGGTCTCTACAGGGTGATTAGAGTTTGCTGAGGGAAAGGATGATGGCAGCTGTGGCCTGATAATCTTCTCCGCGTTAGGATTCGTCATTTTACTAGAAGGTTGAAGATTTTCCTGAGCTTGTGGAATCTTCTGATAAACAAAAACCTTTTCTACAGCATGTTCGACCAAGGTCTCAAATACTGTTGGCGTCACATAACCATCTACTTTCCTAGGTGTATGCTTTAGTCTTTGCCCCTCAAGAACTTTATAAGTTAGAGTACCGTACAACTCCTTCCCTTTTTCATCTTGAAACTTTAACGTTACGGGTAGTTCTTTCTGATAGACGAACTGAAGCCTTGTCCTTGCCTTATTTTCTGTTAATCTCTTAACATCTACTAATCGATAATTTGGAATATTAAGGGACTCCACTTTATAAGATTCATCATCGAAACCTTTATAGAATTCTGCTTTCCTTAATTCTTTTCCATGTTTATCAACATACTGGACAATAATCGGTTTAGAAACTCGCGTATTGATATTTGCTTGCAAGCTGCTTCCAAAAATATCGTACCTTACAGCTATTGGGTAGTAATAAGAATCATTCACTCTTTTTGGGGCAGGCGAGTAGAAGGTATAATCAAAATTTGAAATAAAGCCAGCTCCAAGATAGCCACCTTTCGGAAGATTTTTAGAGCCATTTAGACCGACTACGCCTGAAGTAGCATCATAGATAATCCCATCTTCCTTGACGAGATTAGATTCTGTCGGAATGATTTCAACTAAATTTGCAAGGTTCGTTTGAACTCCCTGAGCGGCATCAATATCGGTAGAAATGAAACTAACAAGTATGGGTTGCTCAATCTTAGTTCCATGTTTTACAATTTGATAATGTAGAGCGAGATTACTTGCATTGTTGTACAATACAACGATAGAATTCCCTGTTGCGCCTGGAATAAATTGCTCACCTGAGAAACCGAGTCCTTTTGGACGACTATCCTGAAATCCAGAATTTGAAGCCCACTCATCTTTATCACTTTCAATGACCGTCCATAGTAAATCTAAATCTATACCAGATAAGGTTTTGCCGACAAAATTGATTCGTCCACTATCACCTACATTGTTACTATATGCTACAACAGGGGTTGAGGGAGTATTGGCATCACCAAATCGTTCACTGTCATTTAAAAGGCCATTTTCAGTTCCTTTATCAATTTCGACATATGTTTTATCAGACCAATGAAGTCCTTCTTTGCTGAGAAAGTTATCATCAGTTAGGTTATTTCCCTCAAGATTAATTTCAATATCTTTGAAAAAATCGACACCGGTCGCAGATGGATTTACCCCACCAGAGACTTCAATTTTAGTAATGCTAGGTTCAGAAGATCCACTATTTTTGTCTTCTTTTAGATTGGAAATTGCATTGTTCGGATTGCCGACAACGACATCATTTGGCGTAGATTTTGCCATATTTTCAACACTAGATTTTGTACTAGATTGTACAGCTTCATCAGCCATGACACTATAGGTACTGAGGGATAGAACCGTTGCAAAAAGAAATATCCCATGTTTTACAAATAATTTCACAACATCTCCTTAAAATTTCACTGAAATTTCATGGTATCAAATAAACTGATTAAAGTCCAGAAATATGACCGGACTGAATTTGAAGGTTATGTTTCTGAAAAACACTTTATGATGGCTTACAAGCTATTCAATCTCAATTCAGAAAACATTGGGATGAAAGGGTGCAAAAAGCAACAACTATTTTTTAGCTGTTGCTTCTTGAAACGATTTCTTTCTAATCTCAACTTAAGAAATACTATCTATTCTTAATCTTCTCTCTTTTTCAAAGCTACAAGTCCATAGACGCTCATCACTCCGAGAAGTCCCAGTGCTACCAGATCAGTATCTGTTTCTACTCCTGTATTTGGCAGTTGTTTGCTTGCTGCTTCACCTTTGACAGGCACTTCTGCAGTTGGAGCATTTGTACTTGGTGTAGCTGGAAGTTCCTTTTGCTCTTTAGAGAGGGTATCAGCATGAGGTTTATCTGGACTTGACGCCACTTCTTTTGTTCCAACTTCTGTGATTTCTGGGATAGCTTCCTTAAGAACCTCAGTTGAACGAAGGGTGCGTTTGCCTTGGGCATCTACTTCTACTAGACGACGAATTTGTCCTTCCTCTCCTTTTTGGACAAGTTGACGTTGACCTTTTAGAAGACTTGCATTTGGTCGCTCTTGACGATTGAAGACAACTGTATCCTCTTCAATTTCTAGTTTCGGAACTTCTAAAACTAGGTCTTTTACTCCCTCAGCTGGTTGGTTGCTTGACAGAACTTTTGTACCAATTTCAACAATTTCTGGAAGAGTTTCTTTCAGGACTTCTGTTGAGCGAAGAGTGCGATTACCCTGGGTATCTAGTTCTATTAGGTGACGGATTTGACCCTCGACTCCAGCTTGAACAAGACGACGTTGACCTTTAAGAAGGTCTGGAGTCTCACGTTCTTGGCGTTCAAAGGATTTTGTTTCTGTTTCAACAACCAGTTCAGGCAAAGCCTCTACTGTAGGAGCTCCTTCGTTAGGATCCATGCTGCCAACGTGGTGACTTTCTTCTGCAGGAGCTAGTTTCTTATTCAACTTTTCCTTCATCTCCGCAAAAGCTTGAGGAGTTGGCGTTTGTGAAGATAATAAAGCTTCTGCTTGGGCAACCAACTCAGCTTTAGGATCTTTTTCACGGACGGATTCGAGCAATCCTTCTAACTCTTCTCTAGCAGTTTGGTAACGTTGATTTCCATCTAAGTCTGCCCCTGCTTGTTTCAACTCATTCAAAGCCTGGTTGACTTCTTCTTGACTAGCATCATGGTTTTCAGCAACAGCTTTCGCTGCAGTGAGCTTCTCTACTAGCGCTGCTTGTTTATCCTCACTTGAGAAGGAATAGGCAAGGGTTGACTGACGACCTTGGGTAGCAGTGATTTCTTGTTTGAGATACTCATCGTTAACAGCTGCTTTTGGAGAAACCAAGACATCAAACTCAGCTGTATGCCCCTGGTAATGCAGGGTCAAGGTCTGGCGTCCAGTCTTCTTAGCATCGTAGCCCGTGATTTCAACACCTTCATCAGTAAAGCTGTGAGTCTCTTCTGTCTCGTCATCATAGAGAACACCAAAGCGACCTTCATAGAGATCCAGTTGATCTCCTACTAGATAGTCTGTTTTTGGTTTCTTAGTAATATACAAGCCCGCTACTTCTTTTGGCTTTCCTTCATCCTGTCCTGTCACTTGGACTTTCAGATCACCTGACACTGGTAAACCAAGGTATTGAAGTGTTAGGTTTTGTTCCCCTTTTTGATGAGCCTCGTATCCAGATACCGTCACACCTGAGTGAGTAAGGTTAATCAGCTCGTCGGCTTGTCCCCCTTCGTATTGAATACGGAGTGTTCCGCCTCTAAGGTCAAGTTTTTCTCCCTCTTTGTAAACCGTCTTTTTAGGTTCTTTTCCCAGGCTAACCGCAGCAATTTTTCTTTCATCCTGTGGAATCGCTACAGCCAAGGTGTTACTGATTTCTTTGTCAGGGAGTTGGGTACGATAGTAGAGGAGAGTTGGTTGCTTGTCAAAGCCCAATGGAGCTGTTGCCAAGTCACCTCCAGTTTCAGTCTTCAAGGTTGCAATTGGTGTTTGTGAATCAGCCTTGTCGTAAACGGTGATGGTTGCGCCTGCCGGAACATCAGAGAAGCCCAGTTGAACTTGGTGGTTTCCAAGTGAACGAGCAGCTACCTTAGCCATTGGAATATTTTGACTTTCTGTGTCCAAGGTTTCGTACATCTTCCAGTTGTAGATACGAATGGCCTTCCAAGGTGTTCCGTTATCAGATGTAATGACATGCAAACGCCAGTCTTGGGCGGTGATTGGTTTGTCAAGAGTGATATCCGTAACGTGCGCTTTATTGCCACGGACTTCCTTGGCTAGTTTCCACTCGCCATCTGTATCCTTGTAGTAAAGATCAAAGTCCTTGGTGTTCATCAGACCATCGTTAACAGACTCACCACCAGCTCCCGCATGATCCATTACCCATCTGACAACACGACGTGGTTGGGTCAAACGAATATCAACACTACCGCTCAATTGCCCTGAAGACCACTTGTCTGAAAGACTGGTAATGGTACCGTTCAACATACCTTCAATACCTTCTCCACCTTCGGTATTCGGGAAAGTGCTACCGATAACCTTTGCCCCTGGAACAATATTTTCAGCCAAAGGTCTTGGGAGAGTTGTATCCTGAACAGTCATACCCCAGTTAAAGGATGTCGTCGCAGCTTCTGAACGAAGGCCATTTTTACCAACTGCAACGACTTTCAATCCTTGCGTCGTACCAGTCGCATTAGCAGAGCGGCTAACTTTTGGCAAGTAGATGGTTGAAGCAGATGAACCTGTCAACAAACGCCAGTTATTCCCATCTTTTTCGTAGACTTCATAGAAATCGGCATCTTGATTACCAGCAAATTGAACAACCGCTTCAGCTTCTTGGGCATTTTTAAGAGATTGTTTCACTACAGAAAAGCTTGTCGGTGCTTGTGGCGCTTGGTGATTGTCCGTGATAGTTAATTGTCCTAGGTTGAACTGATAATCTTTCACAGCTCCTTCATGTTCGAAGAAGAGTTTGACTGCATAGATGGTTTTACCTGCTAGTGAGCTGAGATCAAATTCTTCATTTGTCCAGTTGTCAGAAAGGGTTAGCTCTTTCCATGCATCTGCAGCATCGAATTTGTAGTCTGGAGTTGTAGAGAAGGCCATATAAACTTTAGAACCTTTTCCTCCCTTGTGGGCAACACGAAGTTTAGTCTTCTCAGTTACTTCTAACTTAGTAGAATAAAGTCTCACATCCTGATCCGTCTTACCAGCTACATCACCAGAGAATTTAAGGGAATTTCCGCCATTGTAGGCATCTGTAAAATCATATTCTGCACGAAGTTTTTCCCCTGTTGAAGTCTGCCACCAGCGCCATGTTGGCAAGACACCTGAAACAGAACGGTAGTTCCACTCAGAATCCTTAGAAACTTTTCCGTCTACAAACCACTTTCTACCATGGCCTGTATTAAAGGAGGTAGTGAAGGTCCGGCCTACTGCTGGTGTGCGGTCTGCAACTAAATTAGCAATCCCATACCACTCTTTGTCCGCTGGTTTTTGAGCTGTCGGATCTCCTTGGTAACCTGTGAAGAAGATATCTTCGTTTTTATGGTAATCTTCACCTGTTTTTCCTAGACTGGTAATTGTATCTGGTGCAAAGAGTCCAAGTGACAAACGCAACTTGCCTTTTTCATCTAAGAGGGCATACCATTTAACTTTTGTCTTATAAGAACCACCTTGTTGCAATTCCAATCCTGCAAAGACATCATATTGGCTACGTTCCAGCCATTTTGCCATTTCTACAGAGTGGTCATTCTTTTCCTTATTCCAGTTGAAATTGGCAAAGAATTGATCCGCAGGGACCTTGTCACCTTCTTTTTGCATGAACTGGTAGTTGTAATCACCTAGACCATCTTCGTGGTAACGACCATATTTATAAGTCATGGCATCGTACCAAGCATACTTGATTGGATGGTTAACTTTTGCCGCGTATTCTTTTGTATAGAGCATGAATTGACGCATTTTTTCACCAAGAGGCGTCACTAAGTCACCCGTTGTTTCTTGGTTGATAAAATACCCATCAAAGCCATAGTACTTAGCAAGATCAACAAGTTTTCGGGCAATAGGGAAGGTGCCATCCTCATCTTGTTTCAAGGCAGCAGCAAATTTCTCTTGGTCAGCGATGCTATTTGACCAGTTGAAGAAAAGTGTTCCATAAACAGGAACTCCGTTACGATGTCCTGCATCAATGACATCTGGGGTTGGGACTAGACCTTCCCAAAAGACCATTGAATCCAAGTATTGCCAGTAGTCAAAGGCGTAGGCCTTGAATTCTTCTCCACCAACAGAAGCGTGGTCTTTGGCTTTAGAATTGGTATTTGCTAGCGCCTGAACCTTGGCTCTTCTACTTGCTTTTTCATTCACCAACTGGCCTCTATGGCGCTTGGCTAGTTCAACTGAGGAACGATTGATGGGATCATCTTCACGCGCACCCGGTTCCCATTTCAACAAATCTTCCCAAGAATTAAATTTGATTTCCTTTGGTTTTAATGTTTTTTCTGTATTTTTAGGGACATCTGGCTGGACTTCTTTTTCATTCTTATTAGCTTCTGCTGCTGGCTTAGACTCGTCCCCCTGGCTAGTTCCTTCAGGTTTTGTTTCTGTTTCCTTTTCAGACTTAGGTTTTGCTTCTGCAAATGGTGTTTCTGCAGTCACCTCGCTTGGTTTTTCCTCTGATTTAGCTACGCTTACTGCGTCTGCTTTTTCAGTAGTTGCAGCTTCATTGCTTGCTGGCGAAGTAGTTTCAGATGCTGTCTCTACTCCTTCTGCCTTTTCTGGCTTGTTTTCTCTCGCTTGTTCTCCTTCATTCTGCTTATCAACTTCATTGGTCGAATGCTCACTCTCTCCTGAAACAAGCTCTGTATTGGCTCCCTTATTTTCAGGAACTGCAGTTTCTTCTGCCAAGGCTGGACCAGCAAATAAAACAGCCCCAATCATCAGTGAGCAGGCACCTACTGACAACTTACGAATGCTGTAACGGCAACGTCTTTCAAAAAATGGATCCTTCATTTTTTCCTCCTAAAAGATTATTTTTTGTTTTTAAAGAAAGCGCTTAACTTTCTTCGTAAAATTTTTATCCCAATCACAGGGACCGAGATAATTCCTCCCTCATTTTAAAATATTTTCTTTAAATGTCAATATATAAAAGGAAATACCTATATCTAGGTTAGAAATTGGTAAAATTAATATAATTAAGGCTTTTTCTCACGAATTTTCTTTCTAAAATTTCATCTAAACACTTGTTAGATTTACTTTTATCCTTTAAAATAGAATAGGAGAAATTCCGTTATTATTTTTCGGAGGAAAAAGAAATGTCCATTAATTGGCAGGAAATTTTATTTCACTTTTTAGGTGGTCTGGGACTATTCTTATATAGTATCAAGACCATGGGAGACGGTTTGCAACAAGCTGCTGGAGATCGCCTTCGTTTTTACATTGACAAGTACACTAGCAATCCCTTTTTAGGTGTTCTAGTTGGGATTGTCGTGACTGCCCTGATTCAGTCAAGTACAGGGGTTACAGTTATCACGGTTGGATTGGTCAGCGCTAGCCTTCTAACCCTTAGACAGGCTATCGGAATTATCATGGGAGCCAACATCGGAACCACCGTTACTTCCTTTATCATCGGTTTCAAACTTGGCGAGTATGCTTTACCCCTGATTTTCCTTGGAACCATGTTCCTCTTCTTTACCAAAAATAGAACAGCAAACAATATCGGGCGTATCCTGTTCGGTGTAGGGGGAATCTTCTACGCCCTCAACCTCATCAGTGCTGGTATGAGTCCTCTTAAAGATTTACCACAATTCAAGGAATATATGGTAACCTTGGGACAAAATCCTGTATTAGGAGTTTTTGCCGGTGCAGTGATTACCGTTCTCATCCAAGCCTCTTCTGCGACAATTGGGATTTTGCAAGGTCTCTATGCAGGTGGTTTCCTTGACCTTAAAGGTTCTCTACCAGTTCTCTTCGGGGATAATATCGGAACAACCTTAACAGTTATCATCGCGGCAGCTGGAGCCAATGTCTCTGCGAAACGCGTTGCTGCAACCCACGTTACCTTTAACGTTTTAGGAACTATCCTTTGCTTAATCTTATTAGGTCCATTTACGTCTATGATTGAGTACTTCCAGGCACTCCTTCACCTCTCTCCTGAGATGACCATCGCCTTCTCTCACGGTGCCTTTAACGTAAGTAACACCATTGTACAATTTCCCTTCATCGGAGCCTTGGCCTACTTTGTAACTAAGCTCATCCCTGGTGAAGACGAAGTTGTGAAGTACGAGCCGCTTTACCTTGATGAACATTTGATTAAACAAGCTCCATCAATCGCTCTCGGAAATGCAAAGAAAGAACTCCTTCACTTGGGAAATTATGCTTCTAAAGCCTTTGACCTTTCATACAACTACATCATTGACCTCAATGAAAAGGTTGCTGAAAAAGGACACAAGACAGAAGAAGCCATCAATACCATTGATGAAAAATTGACTCGTTACCTCATTACTCTTTCAAGTGAAGCCCTTAGCCAGAAAGAAAGTGAAGTGCTCACCAACATCCTGGATTCATCCCGTGATTTGGAACGGATTGGGGATCACGCAGAAGCCCTAATCAATCTGACTGACTACCTTCAACGTAAAAATGTTGAGTTCTCTGAAGCTGCTTTACAGGAATTGGCTGATATCTATCAAAAAACCACTGGCTTTATCAAGGATGCCCTTGATAGTGTGGAAAACAATGATATTGAAAAAGCTCAAAGTCTGATTGAACGCCATAAAGAAATCAACAATATGGAACGTGTTCTCAGAAAGACTCACATCAAACGCCTCAACAAGGGTGAGTGTTCAACACAAGCTGGGGTCAACTTTATCGACATTATTTCCCACTACACTCGTGTGTCAGACCACGCTATGAATCTAGCTGAAAAGGTCATCGCTGAACAAATCTAAGAACCAAGAAGCTATCCTGAATAGGATGGCTTTTTCTTCTCCTCATCAAGAACTACTCTTCTACCCTATAGAAAAATGCTTTGATTCACAATGGAATCAAAGCATTTTAAAGAGTTCCCCATACATAATCGCAGAAGCTGCGGTTCCTCTGTACTTGTTTTCTTCTCTCTTAATAAAGCGAGCTAAGTTGAGCAACTCAGGTGCTGGATGTTTGGGATTTAGCAGCAATTCATGATTGACCAGGCCTGAGAGACGAACTGCCAGCAATTGCTCATTTGTAGTAGGCAGTTTTTTAGCAGTCTCTAGGAGAGCAGCAACTAAATCTTCACTCAAATCATGTCGAGCATGATTGTAAAGATCTTTTACAAGGCTTTCTAGGTTTGGTTCTACCATCCCTACCACCTCCTTAAGTTTAATAATTTTTAATCAAATCAACTGTTGAACGATCCAATTTTTTCACCAAGGCTTGCAAGAAAGCTTGAGCTTCTAGGAAGTCATCCATAGCGTAGAGGGTTTGGTGAGAATGGATATAACGAGCGCAAACACCAATTGTTGTAGATGGGACACCACCATTTTTCAGATGGGCTGCGCCAGCGTCTGTTCCGCCTTTGCCACAGTAGTATTGGTACTTGATACCAGCTTCTTCAGCTGTTGTCAAAAGGAAATCCTTCATCCCTGGGAGGAGTAAGTGACCTGGATCGTAGAAGCGAATCAAGGTTCCATCCCCAATCTTGCCTTGGCCACCATAAACATCACCAGCAGGTGAGCAGTCAACTGCTAGGAAAACTTCTGGATCAAATTTAGTCGTAGAAGTATGAGCGCCACGGAGACCAACCTCTTCTTGGACGTTAGAGCCAAGATAGAGTTCATTTCCAAGTTTTTGACCTGACAAAGCTTCTGCCAGCTCACTTACCATAAGAACACCGTAGCGATTATCCCAAGCTTTTGAGATGATATTTTTTTCATTGGCTGTCAAGATTGCAGAACTATCTGGTACGATGGTGTCGCCAGGACGGATGCCAAAGCTTTCCGCCTCAGTCTTATCCACAAAACCACCATCAAAAATAATATCTGAAATAGCTGGCATGGTTGGTCCACCTGTTCCACGTGTCAAATGTGGAGGGACAGAGCCTGAGATCACAGGGATTTCACGACCATCACGTGTTAAGAGTTTAAAACGTTGGCTGCTAACCACCATAGGATTCCAACCACCGATTTCTACGACACGGAAGGTACCATCTGACTTGATTTCGCTGACCATAAAACCAACTTCATCCATATGAGAAGCGACCAAGACACGCGGTGCATCCGCAGCTTGTGAATGTTTGATACCAAAAATACCACCCAAGCCATCTGTCACCACTTCATCCACGTGCGGTGTCAACTTTTCACGAAGATAAGCACGAACAGGTGCTTCATGACCTGAGATCGCAGCAAGTTCTGTTACTTCTTTGATTTTTGAAAATAATGTTGTCATTTCAGTTCCTTCTTTCTTTCATCCATTTTACCACTTTTTATAGGAGAAGGATAGCGGGAAGGTGGATTTCTAAATTAGTATCTTAGTCCTGCTATATCTTAGAAAAAGATTGTATTCCCTTACATGTGAGGTGAAATCTAAGAACTATTCCAAGATTAATCCAACCCTTAATTTCCAAACAAAAAAACAATCCTATACCAAAATTGTTCAGATTTTTCATAGGTTTTACAGAAAATAGTTGACTTTCCCTTCTTCTTTCTTTAAAATAGGACAAAAATAGGAAAAGGAAAAAATCATGACCAAAACAATTCTTGTTACAGGTGGGGCTGGCTACATTGGCTCCCATACCGTTAAAGCTCTTTTAAATGCTGGCTACCATGTGCATGTCCTAGATAATCTCTCTACAGGAAATCGTTCGGCTGTGGATAGTCGTGCTAGCTTTAAACAACTGGATGTTTATGATGCTAGTGCCTTAAAAACTTACTTGGAAGAAAACAAGATTGACGCTGTTCTGCATTGTGCAGGTGAAATTGTTGTGAGCGAAAGTATTGAAAATCCAAGCAAATACTTTACTGCCAATGTTGCTGGTATGAACCAAGTTCTCAAAGTCTTATCTGAAGTTGGCATTCAAAAAATCATGTTCTCCTCGACTGCTTCTCTCTACGGTAATAACTGTATTGATAAGCCAGCCACTGAAGATACCCTGCTCGACCCCGTCAATCCTTATGCAGAGACAAAACTAATGGGCGAACGAATGATTTACTGGATGGCTAATCGCTACGATTGGAAATATGTTATTTTCCGTTACTTTAATGTTGCTGGAGCTGAAATGGATGCTTCAAACGGTCTGCGTGTAAAAAATCCAACTCACATCATTCCCAATATCAACAAAACCGCATTGGGACAAAATGATAGCCTCAAAATATTTGGAGATGACTACGATACACGTGACGGTTCATGTATTCGAGATTACATTCATGTCTTGGATCTTGCACAGGCTCATGTTAAAGGAATGAACTACCTCTTTCAAGAAAACAGTTCTTCTCAAATCTTTAACTTAGGAACTGAAAAAGGCTATACCGTCAAAGAAATCTTTAAAACTGCTGAAAAATTACTAAACCAAAAAATTCCACACGAAATTGTTGCTCGACGCGCTGGTGACCCAGCCAGCGTCCTAGCAGATGCATCAAAAGCTAAACAATATCTTGACTGGCAAGCTAGCTACTCCCTCGAAGATATTATTTTATCAGATTATCGTTGGCGTGTTAAAGAAGGCAAAAACATTTTGGAATAGGATAACAAAGGAGAAAGTCTTAGTACTCTCTCCTTGTCTTATTTATTAAATTGTCAGAAAGTTTATTGACGGATTAAAGAAATCGTGTTACAGTAATATTCGCAGGTATCTTTCGATACCAAATCCACATGAAAGGACGGGGTATGAAACTTTCTCATTATTTAATTGGCTTACTTCTAGTCCTAGTCTTTCTCTCTATTAGCATTGGGACCAGTGATTTTTCATGGGGAAAGCTCTTTGCTTTCGACCAGCAGACCTGGCTTCTCTTTCAAGAGTCTCGTCTTCCAAGGACCATTAGCATCCTCCTGACCGCCTCTAGTATGAGTATGGCAGGACTTCTCATGCAGACTATCACTCAAAATCAGTTTGCTGCTCCGAGTACAGTTGGAACCACTGAAGCCGCCAAACTGGGAATGGTATTGAGCCTCTTTGTCTTTCCGTCGGCTAGTCTGACCCAAAAGATGATCTTCGCTTTTGTTTCATCCATCGTATTCACCCTCTTCTTCCTAGCCTTTATGAGCATTTTTACTGTAACGGAAAGGTGGATGTTGCCTCTGATTGGGATCATCTATAGCGGGATTATCGGTTCTGTGACAGAAGTTATCGCCTACCGTTTCAATCTGGTTCAGAGTATGACTGCCTGGACCCAGGGTTCCTTCTCCATGATTCAGACTCATCAGTATGAGTGGCTCTTCTTAGGCCTCATCATCCTGATAGCCGTTTGGAAATTATCCCAAACCTTCACTATCATGAATCTAGGGAAAGAAACCAGCGAGAGTTTGGGGATTTCCTACTCCCTACTTGAAAAACTGGCCCTCTTTCTGGTGGCACTAACGACTAGTGTCACCATGATTACCGTGGGTGGCTTGCCATTTCTCGGGGTCATCGTTCCCAATCTTGTTCGCAAGCGCTATGGAGATAATCTAAGCCAGACCAAACTCATCGTCGCACTAGTCGGTGCCAATCTAGTTCTGGCCTGCGACATCCTATCCCGAGTTCTGATTCGGCCCTATGAGCTGTCTGTCAGTCTTCTACTAGGAATCATTGGTAGCCTCGTCTTTATCCTACTTCTCTGGAGAGGGGGACGAAAAGATGCAGTTTAAAAGCAAACATACCAAACTCTTCTGCCTTCTCATTATTCTGGCCATTGGAGCTTGTCTCCTCTATTTTTGGCCCATCACCCACCTGTCTGCCTTTGCCTGGAAGCTACGTTCCCAAAAAATTGTCGTTTATCTCTTGGTAGCTATCGCGACTGGGATTTCGACCATTAGTTTTCAAACCCTGACGGAAAATCGTTTCCTGACGCCAAGTATTTTGGGAATCGAATCCTTCTACGTCCTACTACAAACCCTACTACTGGTTTTTGAAAGTAAGTTTCTTCAACTCGGGAAGTCTCCCATTTTAGAATTCCTAGTCTTACTTCTACTTCAATCCCTCTTCTTTCTCGCCTTGCAAGGCTACTTGAAGACACTGATGAAGCAAGACCTTGTCTTCATTCTGTTGATCTGTCTAGCCCTCGGAAGTCTCTTTCGAAATATCAGTACCTTCCTTCAGGTCCTGATGGATCCAAACGAATACGATAAACTGCAGAACAGTCTCTTTGCTTCCTTTCAACATCTCAACACTTCCATCCTAGCCATCGGTTCTCTAATCATCCTCGCATTGACAATCTTTTTCTTTCGAAAAGCAGTCATTCTGGATGTCTTGCACCTACAAAGAGAAACAGCTCGGATATTGGGACTCGATGTTGAAAAAGAACAGAGAGAACTCCTCTGGGGCATCGTGCTTTTAACTTCAACGGCCACTGCCTTGGTAGGGCCTATGGCCTTCTTCGGCTTTATGCTAGCTAACCTCACCTACCTGATTGTCAAAAACTATCAGCACAAGTTACTCTTTATAGTAGCCATTCTGATTGGGTTTATTAGCTTGATCTTAGGGCAAGCCCTGATTGAACGAGTTTTTGCACTGGAAATTCGCATCAGTATGATCATAGAAAGTGTAGGGGGTCTCTTATTCTTTATCTTACTTTATAGGAGGGCACGTCAGTGAAACTGGAAAACATTGACAAATCCATTCAAAAACAGGATATTTTGCAAGGTATTTCACTTGAAGTCAGTCCTCAAAAACTGACAGCCTTTATTGGTCCAAATGGTGCTGGAAAGTCGACTCTCCTCTCCATCATGAGCAGACTGACCAAGAAGGATCAGGGAATACTCAGTATCAAAGGTCGTGAAATCGAGAGCTGGAATTCGCAAGAACTGGCTCAAGAACTGACTATCCTAAAGCAGAAAATCAATTACCAAGCCAAATTGACGGTTGAAGAACTGGTCAGTTTTGGACGTTTTCCCTACAGCCGAGGTCGACTGAGACCAGAAGATTGGGAAAAAATCCGAGAAACTCTGGACTATCTGGAACTGACCAACTTAAAAGACCGCTACATCGATAGCCTGTCTGGAGGCCAGCTCCAACGGGTCTTTATCGCTATGGTACTGGCCCAGGATACAGACTTTATCTTGCTAGACGAACCACTCAACAATCTCGATATCAAGCAAAGTGTCAGTATGATGCAGATTCTCAAGCGATTGGTGGAGGAACTCGGAAAGACCATTATCATCGTCCTCCACGATATCAACATGGCCAGTCAGTATGCAGATGAAATTGTCGCCTTCAAGGACGGTCAAGTCTTTAGCAAGGGAAGAACAGATCAAATCATGCAGACTGACCTGCTCAGTCAACTCTATGAGATTCCCATCACACTGGCGGATATCAATGGCAAAAAGATCTGCATCTATAGCTAGCAACTCAGAAACTCGAGTTAGAAGAAACTTTGTCTCTTAGTCAATAAAACCTAGAGACTCCCTACATCGTTATCACATTTTAAAAAGGAGAAATCATGAAAACATCCCTCAAATTTTACCTCACTGCCCTAGCGACCAGCTTCTTGCTCCTACTTGGTGCATGTAGTACAAACTCAAACACTAGTAAGACGGAATCAAGTAGCTCTGCTCCAACAGAGGTAACCATTAAAAGTTCACTAGACGAGGTCAAACTTTCAAAAGCGCCTGAAAAGATTATTACCTTTGACCTCGGTGCTGCGGATACTATTCGCGCTTTAGGTTTTGAAAAGAATATCGTGGGAATGCCTACAAAAACTGTTCCGACTTACCTAAAAGACCTAGCTGGAAAAGTTAACAATGTTGGTTCTATGGTTGAGCCAGACCTAGAAGCCATTGCTGCTCTTGAACCAGATTTGATTATCGCTTCACCACGTACCCAAAAATTTGTTGATAAATTCAAAGAAATCGCCCCAACTGTTCTTTTCCAAGCAAGCAAAGACGACTACTGGACTTCAACTAAGGCCAACATTGAGTCCTTAGCAAGCGCCTTTGGTGAAACTGGTACACAGAAAGCCAAGGAAGAATTGGCCAAGCTAGACAAGAGCATCCAAGAAGTCGCAACTAAAAACGAAAGTTCTGACAAAAAAGCCCTTGCTATCCTCCTCAACGAAGGAAAAATGGCTGCCTTTGGTGCCCAATCTCGTTTCTCTTTCTTGTACCAAACCTTGAAATTCAAGCCAACTGACACTAAATTCGAAGACTCACGCCACGGACAAGAAGTCAGCTTTGAAAGTGTCAAAGAAATCAATCCTGACATCCTCTTTGTCATCAACCGTACCCTTGCTATCGGTGGTGACAACTCAAGCAACGATGGCGTCCTAGAAAATGCCCTCATTGCTGAAACACCTGCAGCTAAAAATGGTAAAATTATCCAACTAACACCAGACCTCTGGTATCTAAGTGGAGGCGGTCTTGAATCAACTAAACTCATGATTGAAGACGCACAAAAAGCCTTGAAATAAGCTACTTTAAACTCAATAATATCTTTACATGAGAAAACGCATCCTATCAAGCTCACTCAAACCTGATAGGATGCGTTTTTATCATTTCACTAAAATATTTTTACCCAGCCTCATTTTTCTTCTTGATTCCGTTGGAGGGAAAAGTGGTCTGGGACGGGGTCCTTACCTGTTTTCGACCAGGGATGGCAACGTAAAATCCGTGCCAAGCCCATCAAAACACCCTTGAAGCCATGTTTTTCAATAGCCTCAATCATGTAGTTTGAACAAGTCGGCTCAAAGCGACAAGAGGGGGGGAAGGCTGGCGAGATAAAACGTTGGTAAAAGCGCACAGGCGCTATTAAAATTCGTTTCATTATTTCTTGGTTACAGCCATGGTGTGTAGTTGGCTGATTTCTTTTTTATTAAGACGACGAGATTCTCCTGGACGGAGTCCTGTCAAGTCTAGATGTCCGAAACGGGTCCGTGACAACTTATCTACTTGGAGACCGACAGCTTCAAACATCTTTTTAACCTGGTGGTTACGCCCTTCATGGATGGTCAACTGTACCACAGAGCGGTTTTTGACTGGATCCACTTTGAGAATTTCATAAACAGCTGGTTTGGTTTTCTTACCATCAATCTCAAGTCCACGGGTCAAGGGGCGGAGATTATCCTTATTGGCCACACCTTTAACACGCGCAACATAAACCTTATCAATCTCATTACGAGGGTGAATCATTTCATCCGTAAAATCCCCGTCATTGGTCAAAATCAAGACTCCTGATGTATCCCAGTCCAAACGACCTACAGGGTAGATGCGCTCTTTCACGTTGGGCAAGAGGTCGACAACCGTCTTGCGCCCCTTGTCATCTGTCACACTGGAAATGACACCGCGTGGTTTGTTAAGCAGATAATAGACCTTTTCTTCGTTGTAGATAGGTTGACCTTCAACTTCGACCTTGTCGCCTGACTTGATGGTCGTTGCTAGTTCACGTACCACCTGGCCGTTAACCGTCACCAAGCCTTGCTTGATCAGCTCTTCTGCTTTTCTCCTACTGGCCACACCTGCGTGGGCAATATACTTATTGATTCTCATCTTCTTCTATCCTTTCACCAAATAATTGGCTTTCTTGGGCTTGAATCTCAAGCTCATCAATCACTGGTAATTCTTCTAAATGGTTTATCCCCATGTAATCTAGGAAATAATCTGTAGTCACATAGAGGTTGGGACGACCCAACACTTCTTTTTTCCCGTCTTCTCGTATCAAGTCAAAGGCCTGTAACTTTGCCAAAGCCCCACTCGAGTTGACCCCACGGATGGCATCAATCTCTATCCGTGTGATGGGCTGTTTGTAGGCAATGATGGACAAGGTCTCAAGGGCAGCCCGAGATAAACTCTGATTGATAGGTGCCTTAGAGTATTCCTTCAAAATCTCTGCAAATTGAGGCTTGGTCACCAATCTATAAGCACCACCTGTCTCAATCAGAGCCAAACTGGAATCTGGGTCCTTTTCATACTTCTGGGCTAATTTTTCTAAACTCTGTTGGATGCCTGTCGGTGGCAGAGAGAGGAGTTCAGCTAACTGGCGGACTCTAATCCCATCTTCACCCGCTACAAACAAGAGCGCTTCTATTTTTGCTAAAGTACTCATCTTTCCTCTCTATCAAGTCTAGCTTTGGGCCACTTGACTTTCTTCCTTCTTTTCCATGAGATAAATATCTCCGAAACTTTCCTCTTGCACAAGAATCAGCTCCTGGGTTTTGATTAACTCTAGGGTTGCCAAAAAGAGGGTGATGACCTCTTGGAGATTCTGGGCTTCCTTAAACAAATCCTGCAAGCGCAATTGATCTCGTCCAGTCAAGGACTCTTTTACGATGACCATCATATCCTCAATCTTATACTCATCCCGCAAGATAGTCGTGTGATTCTGTGCAAACTCCTCTTTTTTCTTGGCTAGGATATTTGAAAAAGCCAAAAAGAGGTCAATGGTCGTCTTGTCATGAACAAGCTCCGCATCTTCGTAAATCAACTCTGTCGGCGCTTTGGAATAATACTGGGCCCGATCTTGGTGCTTGGCTTCTAAGTGCTCCCCCAAGAGCTTGAACTTGCGGTATTCTTCGATTTGAGAGAGAAGGTCCTGCTCCAGGTCATCCTCCAAATCGGTCACTTCTGCTACCTTTGGAAGGAGTTTACGGCTCTTGATCAGCATGAGCTGACTGGCCATAACCATGTACTCGCCCGTCACTTCCAGACGCATGGCCTGCAGGGTTGAAACATAGGCTAGATACTGTTCAATGACTTCCGTAATGGGCACATCGTAGATATCCATCTGGTACTTAGAAACCAGGTGCAAAAGCAAGTCCAGGGGCCCTTCAAAATCTTTTAATTTAATATCCATTATCTATATTTTTCTAAGGTCAGGACTGTTTTTAATCCTAATTTTTTTGCAATTTCGTACAAATCGACCTTGTTTTCTATTTGTCGTAGAATGAACTGTTCCCGCAAGGCTTGGGCTGATAAGGCCGGAAAACCTTTCTCCTTGACAAAGGACTCTAGCTGACGGAAGGCCCACTGACGAGAATAGGCTTTCCCTGCCCTTTCAAAGAGATAGGTCTGGCCCATCAAGGGTTCCAACTCTGAAAGCAAGGTCGTAGGAATGGTGACAATCCTCTGTTGGGAAGCCTTCTTGATTCGCAACACCTGAAAGTCCAGATTGATATCCGCAACCTTGAGAGCTAAAATCTCACTCGGCAAGAGCCCCATTTCCAAGATAAGAAGAGCCAGTAAACGGCCCTCTGGAAAGTCGCTTTCCTGCCAAAAAGAGTCTAGGTCTAACAGTTCTGGCTTTTCGGTCTTCTTTTCAGCTTGTTTAGCTAATTCCAAGCGATAAAAACTATCCACTTCTCCTTTTTGATAGAGAAAGTAGAGAAATTGGTTACAGGCCGAAATCTTTCGCTTCTGGGCACTAATTTTTAGATCTGCTAGCTGGGCTTGGTAAATCTTGAGACTGGTCTTAGAAATCCGCTCGCCTACAATGTCTAAAAATTGCTCCAAATCATACTTATAGGACTGCTTGGAATTGGCAGATAAGCCCTGCTTTTCCTCTAAAAAGGCTGAAATTCTGTCTCTCATTTGCATCGAATCTCATATTCCTTACTAAAATCATGCAAGAGGGCATTCACTGCCTTGAGGATAGACTTGCGCGTGATAATTCCTTGGAAAATACCAGACGCATCCACAACCGGCAAGAAGGACTCATCTACCAACTTGTGCAAGACCTCCGTAATAGTAAAATCAGGCGAGACAACCGCTACGTCCGTTCTCGTCATATGAACGATATCCGTATCTGCCATGATTTCTTGACTCAAATCATGCTCCATCTGATAAGCCATAATATCTCTGAGCCCAATCGTCCCAACAAACTGTTTTTCATCTGTCACAACAGGAACACGGGTATAGGTCATCTGACTGAGCAAGAGGGTCGCGTGATCCGCATTGTGGGTATCAATCAACACAGCTAGATTTTCAGCAGGGGTCAAAAAAGTTTCCTCCTGCCCCAACAAGAAAGTCTCAAACTCCTTGGCAATCATCGGCTAAACTCCTTGGACAGGCCCGGATACACCTCATGGTCTCGTGTCAAAAAGTCCACTTTGAAATAACTATCATCAATCTCCACACGAGCATAGAGACATTCTCTGATGGTCCCACGTGGTTGACTGATAGAACCTGGATTTAGAAAGAGGGTCTTGCCTTCCATCCAAGCACTTGGCACATGCAAGTGACCATAGAGGCAGATATCGGCCTCTTCTTCCTGAGCCCAGTAGTCCAACTTTTGAAAGTTGAAATTGATGTCAAACAAGTGACCATGAGTTTGGATAATCTTGGTCGAACCAAGCTCGGTCACCAAACGTTCTGGGTAGCCGGCGTAGAAGTCCATATTCCCTTTAACAACACGGATGCCTTCCCAAAGGGGAGAATCAGGACGCAGTTCAGAATCGCCGTTATGAAAAACGGCATCAACTTTACCCACATAGCGATCACGGATTTCTTCCACAATCAAGCTATCGCCATGAGAATCGCTCATTACAATGATGGTTTGCTTTGCCATGATGGAAATACCTCCAAAAGTTTCTTAACGGCTAAGGCACGGTGAGATTGACTATTTTTTTCTTCAAGGGTTAATTCAGCTGATGACTTACCTGTCTCTCCCACGAGGAAGAGTGGGTCATAGCCAAAGCCATTTTCACCCTTAGGTTCAAAGTTAATGTAGCCAGGCCAGTCTGCTTCAACAACCAAGCTTTCCTTGTTTGGACTGGCTACGACTAGGGTTGTATGGAATTGAGCCGAGCGGTCCTTGAGTTCAAAGACCATGGCCAATTCGTGCAAGAGTTTGGCATTGTTTTCACGGTCAGTAGCTCCCACTCCTGCGAAACGAGCTGACCAGACACCTGGCAAGCCACCAAGGACATCGACTTTGAGACCTGAGTCATCTGCCAAGACCATCTTGCCCGTTAATTGAGAAATGGTTTCTGCCTTGAGGCGGGCATTTTCTTCGAAGGTCATACCTGTTTCTACTACTTCAGGCAGGTCAGGATAGTCATTGAGATTTTCCACATCGTAGCCTAGTTTGTCAAAGATCGCTCGGAATTCCTTGGTCTTTCCCTCGTTTCGAGTCGCAATCAATAAGGTTTCTCTAACTTTGCTTGTCTCAAAGAAATCATGAACATTGACCCCTTCTTTAGGCAATTCTACATACAAGAGCTGCCCATTTTCAATCAAGAGCAGGGCTCCCTGACGTTGAATAACTTCCAAATTTCGTCCCATTTCTTGGTTAAGGATATCTACTACAAAAGACAATAAACGATAGAGAGAACCATAGCGTAAAACAGTAACAGAAACAGGAAAACCTCGATCCTCATCTCGAAATCTTTGGGCAAACTCAAATAGAGGAAAATCCAAGTCTTCATCAGTCAATGTCCGGACACCACCAAAAATACTATATGAGCCGACATACCAGTCCTGGTCATCCTTGTATTCATAAATTTTATTTGTCATAATTCTACATGCTCCACATGAATCTCTTTTTCCAGCCATTCTTCACCAATTTGTGCAAAACTTTGGCTGCTGGCTGTTGTGTAAAAACGGTGATGGAGTGGTCCAGCATCGCGACCACGATTGATTTCAAAATAATTAAGTAAGACTGAAATGTCCCGTACGCACTCTGCCCCACTATCGATAAGCTGAACCTTTGGCCCCATGACATTTTGAATAATGGGTCTGAGAAGTGGATAATGGGTACAGCCCAAAATCAGGCTATCCACTTTTCCAACCAAGGGGCGCAGGGTTTCATAAACCACTTTCTTAGTGACACTGGTTGACAGGGCACCAGACTCCACCAAGGGGGCAAACTTGGGACAGGCCAAACTCTCCACCTGTAAGTCTGGATCCAGATCATGAATTTTCTGACGATAAATGTCTGATTGTACCGTCATGGGCGTTCCAATGACCCCGATTTTCCCACCTTGGCTAGACTTGATGGCTGCCGAAGCTCCTGGCAAAATCACACCTAGGACAGGAATGTCTAGTTGAGCCTTGATTTCTTCCCAGACGACCGCAGTCGCAGTATTACAAGCAATGACAATCATTTTGACATCCTTGGTCAAGAGAAAGTTGACCAACTGCCAAGTATATTCACGAATTTGCTCAGCAGGACGGGGGCCATAGGGCGCCCGCGCCGAATCTCCAATATAGACGATTTCTTCATGGGGAAGCTGGCGCATGAGCTCACGCACAACGGTCAAGCCCCCGACACCCGAATCCAAAAAACCAATTGGTCGATTATCCATACAGTCTTCTTTCTAGTCTTTTTTCTGATTGATAGTTCATTATGATTATTTATCCTTATGAACTGAAGGACAGCTTCAACAACTACTATCTCTCTTAATCATAATCAAATATCAATAGAATGCAAGGAAAAAGTCTCATCCCTAAACCATAGCCAACATAGTGAGAAGTCTGGAATTTTCATCCCAGACTTTTCCTTATTTATTTTTTCTTTTTATTGTTAGCAAGGGCTGCTTTTTGTTGGCGAATGATTTGGTGATAAACTTGTTGTACCTTAGCTTCGCTTGGTTTTTGACCATTTGCACTCAAAAGAGTACGAACTGCTTCAGCATTCAAACGTGGGTTGTCGGCAAATTCTTTTTCGATTTGCTTACGAACCAAGTACATTCCTCCAAGAGCTCCTCCTAGAAAAGCTAGCACAATCAATACAATTGCTAATAGTAAATCCATCATTTTTCTCCTGTTTCTTTTTGAGTCTCTTTCATTATACCACAAACTAGCCACCCTGACTAGTTTGTTTTACGCTTTCAAGACGATACCAATACATAGTCGCCTTATACATTCGTATCTTTGACTACTTGTCTAACCAGTTTCCAGTGACATTATATAAAACTATAACTTCATATGAAAATCCCTTGCTTTCTCTGGTTTTATTTGTTATATTAAAATGGTACGAATAAAATCGGTCTATATCAGACTGTAAATAGGGCATTATATTTTTTTAAGAAAAAATGAATGCGCTTACAATAAATGGGAGGAGATTTCTATGGGAAATTTATTTAGGGAGAAATCCTGTCGCTACAGTATTCGAAAGCTAACAGTTGGCACAGCCTCTGTTTTGCTTGGAGCGGTTTTTCTAGCTAGTCATACCGTCTCTGCTGATACTATTAAAGTAAAGCAAAATGAGTCTACACTAGAGAAAACTACAGCTAAGACAGATACCGTTACGAAAACAACTGAATCAACCGAGCACACACAGCCAAGCGAAGCAATTAACCATTCAAAACCAGTTCTAGCTAATAATAGTTCTTCTGAAACCAAACCTGCTAAGGCTGATGTTACTTCTGCTACAACTAATCAAGCAAGCACTGAAGCCATTGTCAAACCTAACGAAAATAAGGAAGCCGAAAAGCAAGAACTGCCTGTGACAAACCAAAACAACTATCAACTAAACTATGATAAACCAACAGCTCCTTCCTATGATGGATGGGAAAAACAAGCCCTTCCAGTTGGCAATGGTGAGATGGGTGCTAAGGTTTTTGGTCTCATCGGTGAGGAGAGAATCCAATACAACGAAAAAACTCTTTGGTCGGGTGGGCCACGTCCCGATAGTACCGACTATAATGGAGGAAACTATCAGGAGCGATATAAAATTTTAGCAGAAATTCGTAAGGCTCTTGAAGACGGAGATCGCCAAAAAGCCAAGCGATTAGCCGAGCGAAATCTAGTTGGGCCAAACAATGCCCAGTACGGACGTTATCTAGCCTTTGGTGATATCTTCATGGTCTTCAATAACCAGAAAAAGGGGCTGGATACAGTTACAGATTATCACCGTGGTTTGGATATCACAGAAGCTACTACTACCACTTCTTACACCCAAGATGGGACGACCTTTAAAAGAGAAACCTTCTCAAGCTACCCTGATGATGTTACAGTTACCCACTTAACCCAAAAAGGGGACAAAAAACTTGATTTTACAGTTTGGAATAGCTTAACAAAAGATTTGCTTGCTAACGGAAACTACTCAGCGGAATATTCTCACTACAAGAGTGGTCATGTTAAGACAGACCCAAATGGTATCCTACTAAAAGGTACAGTCAAAGATAATGGCCTCCAGTTCGCATCCTATCTAGGAATTAAAACGGACGGAAAAGTTACTGTCCATGATGATAGTTTAACGGTCACAGGAGCCAGCTACGCTACTCTTTTACTCAGTGCCAAGACCAACTTTGCTCAGAATCCGAAAACTAATTATCGAAAAGAGATTGACCTCGAAAAAACGGTTAAAGGCATTGTAGAAACAGCTAGTGGCAAAGACTACGAGACACTTAAAAAGGACCATATCAAGGACTATCAAAGTCTCTTTAACCGTGTTAAACTAAACCTAGGTGGAAGCAATACTGCTCAAACAACAAAAGAGACCCTTCAAACCTATAACCCTAGCAAAGGACAAAAATTGGAAGAACTCTTCTTCCAATACGGACGTTATTTATTGATTAGTTCATCTCGTGATCGGACAGATGCCCTTCCTGCCAATCTTCAAGGAGTCTGGAATGCTGTAGACAATCCACCTTGGAACGCTGACTACCACCTCAATGTCAATTTGCAAATGAACTATTGGCCAGCCTACATGAGCAACCTTGCTGAAACAGCCAAGCCAATGATCAATTACATTGATGACATGCGCTATTATGGTCGTATCGCTGCCAAAGAATACGCTGGTATCGAATCCAAAGACGGACAAGAAAATGGTTGGCTAGTCCACACTCAAGCAACACCATTTGGCTGGACAACTCCTGGTTGGAATTACTATTGGGGTTGGTCTCCAGCTGCTAATGCCTGGATGATGCAGAACATCTATGACTACTATAAATTCACCAAGGATGAAACTTATCTAAAAGAAAAGATTTATCCAATGCTCAAGGAAACAGCTAAGTTCTGGAATTCCTTCTTGCACTATGACCAGGCCAGCGACCGTTGGGTATCTTCTCCATCCTACTCACCAGAACACGGTACCATTACCATTGGAAATACCTTTGACCAATCACTAGTCTGGCAGCTATTTCATGACTACATGGAAGTCGCCAACCATCTGAATGTCGACAAAGACTTAGTCACAGAGATCAAGGCTAAATTTGATAAACTAAAACCACTTCACATTAACAAAGAGGGACGTATCAAGGAATGGTACGAAGAAGACAGTCCACAATTCACTAATGAAGGCATTGAAAATAATCACCGCCACGTTTCCCATCTGGTAGGTCTCTTCCCAGGTACGCTCTTTAGCAAAGACCAGGCTGAATACTTAGAGGCTGCACGTGCTACCCTCAATCACCGCGGAGATGGTGGTACTGGTTGGTCTAAGGCCAATAAAATCAACCTCTGGGCTCGTCTCTTAGACGGTAACCGTGCCCATCGCCTGCTTGCTGAACAGCTCAAATATTCAACCCTAGAAAACCTTTGGGATACGCACGCACCTTTCCAAATCGATGGAAACTTTGGAGCAACCAGTGGAATTGCAGAAATGCTTCTTCAATCACACACTGGCTACATTGCACCATTGCCAGCCCTTCCAGATGCTTGGAAAGACGGTCAGGTTTCTGGTCTGGTTGCCCGTGGTAACTTTGAAGTCAGCATGAAGTGGAAAGATAAAAACCTGCAAAGCCTGTCCTTCCTGGCAAATGTCGGTGGAGACCTAGTTGTAGATTATCCAAATATCGAAGCCAGCCAAATCAAGGTCAATGGCAAATCTGTCAAAGCAACTGTTCTTAAAGATGGCCGCATCCAACTAGCAACGCAAAAAGGTGATGTCATTACCTTTGAACATTTCCCTGGTCGTGTAACCAATCTGACAGCAGTTAGACAAAATGGCGTCACTGCCGAACTCACCTTCAACCAAGTAGAAGGCGCTACCCACTATGTTATCCAAAGACAAGCGAAAGACGAATCTGGCCAAACCTCTGCAAGCAGAGAATTTGTAACCAATCAAACCCATTTTATCGACCGCTCACTCGATCCTCAACTCGCCTACACTTATACTGTTAAGGCTATGCTAGGTAATGTTTCTACACAGGTATCCGAAAAGGCCAATGTCGAAACCTATAACCAATTGATGGATGACCGTGATAGTCGAATCCAATACGGTTCTGCATTTGGAAACTGGGCAGACTCAGAATTATTTGGAGGAACAGAGAAGTTTGCCGACCTTTTACTAGGTAACTATACGGATAAAGATGCGACAGCAACCATTCCTTTCAATGGTGTTGGTATTGAAATCTATGGTCTCAAATCATCTCAATTGGGAATCGCTGAAGTCAAAATCGATGGTAAATCAGTCAGTGAACTGGACTTCTATACTGCAGGTGCAACTGAAAAAGGTAGCCTTATCGGTCGCTTCACAGGATTGTCAGATGGTTCTCATGTGATGACCATCACTGTAAAAAAAGAGCATAAACACCGTGGCAGTGAACGTTCCAAAATTTCCTTAGACTACTTTAAAGTTTTACCTGGACAGGGAACAACTATTGAAAAAATGGATGACCGTGACTCTCGCATTCAATACGGGTCTCAATTCAAAGATTGGAGCGACACTGAATTATATAAAAGCACAGAAAAATATGCGGACATCAATAATAGTGGCCCAAGTACTACTTCAGAAGCTCAGGCAACCATTCCATTTACTGGAACAGGTATTCGAATTTACGGACTTAAAACATCCGCTCTCGGAAAAGCTCTCGTGACACTAGATGGCAAAGAAATGCCAAGTCTAGACTTCTACACAGCTGGAGATACCCAAAAGGCAACCTTAATTGGAGAATTTACTAATCTGAGCGATGGCAATCATATTTTGACATTAAAAGTTGATTCAAATTCACCAGCAGGACGCAAGAAAATCTCTCTAGACTCCTTTGATATCATCAAAGCCCCTGCTGTTGGTGTAGATAGTCCAAGTATCGCACCGCTTAAGGAAGGGGATAAAAACATCTCTTTAACTCTACCAGCTGGAGACTGGGAAGCAATCGCTGTGACCTTCCCAGGTATCAAAGATCCACTAGTTTTACGTAAGATAGACGATAATCATCTGGTTACGACTGGGGATCAGACTGTCTTATCAATCCAAGATAATCAGATACAAATCCCTATCCCTGACGAAACCAATCGAAAAGTTGGAAATGCGATAGAAGCTTATTCTATCCAGGGAAATACAACAAGCAGTCCTGTAGTAGCTGTCTTTACCAAAAAGGATGAGAATCAGCAACCAACTACAAGCAAGGGAGATGATCCTGCTCCTATTGTAGAAATTCCTGAATACACTAAGCCTATCAGCACAGCAGGACAAGAGCAACCACCTACTGTTTCTATCCCTGAGTACACGAAGCCTATCGGCACAGCAGGACTAGAACAAGCGTCTACTGTCTCTGTTCCTGAATATAAACTTCGTGTCTTAAAAGATGAAAGGACTGGAGTTGAAATTATTGGAGGAGCGACTGACTTAGAGGGAATTTCTCATATTTCTAGCAGACGTGTATTAGCTCAAGAACTATTTGGTAAGATATACGATGCTTATGATATTCAATTTAAAAATCCAAACAACCATAATATACAACCACAGAGAGCTGTTTTAGTTAGATTACCAATTACAGCCGATGTAGAAAATGTTTATTACCTAAGTCCAACTAAGAAATTGGAAGCACTTGATTTTACAGTTCGAGAAGGTAGGGCAGAATTTACCACTAGTCACTTTAGTACATATGCGGTAGTCTATCAATCTAGCCATTCTCAAGAAACTACACCAAACAAGACAATTGAAATACCTTCAGAACCAACTTCACTAAACTTTGAACAGGCTTCAACTACCGATAGTCTTACTCAGATGGAAAATACGCATTACAAAGAACAACTTCCAGAAACTGGTGAATCCTCAAATCCACTCCTCTTCTTAGCAGGACTGAGTGTAGTCTTAACATCAATTTTCTTATTAAAAAATAAGATAGATTAGATCTATAAATTTTTAAGAATTACTTGGAGGGGTCATCCTATTCAAGTTCAATTCAAGTATGTTATACACCATTTCATCTACCATTTAACTGATATCTTTTAAGATAATATTCTAAACTACAAACCAGTCCTTTTGTCTTGAGGACTGGTTTTAATAATAGTGAGAACTCCTAGACAGAAACAGATTCTTCCAGATTTCTTTTACCTTGTATCAATTTAAATCAATACTAATGTCATACAGCAATTGACAAGTATCTAGTTAACAATGCTGTGTAAGCCATATTATAAACAGACTAAGACACCACATCTCAGCCTTTTTATCTATCCCAAAACCAACTCATCACTAACTAGACTTTGGCCACTATTTTTCTGGAAGAGATGCATGAGATCTTCAACTGTTAGATGCTTTTTCTCCTCACCCTTGACATCCACCACTATCTTACCCTGATAGAGCATAATGAGACGATTTCCGTACTCAATAGCATGGTTCATATCGTGGGTAATCATCAAAGTCGTCAACTGATGGTGTTCCACAATCTTTTGCGTCAAATCCATCACCATTTGACTCGTTTTCGGATCAAGTGCCGCAGTGTGTTCATCCAAAAGCAAAAGTTTGGGTTTCACCAGAGCTGCCATGACTAGGGTCAAAGCCTGTCTTTGTCCTCCTGAGAGATATTGAGTATCTACTTTTAAGCGGTTTTCAAGACCAATATTCAACTCCTTCAAGGCCTCTTGGAATTGGATTCTATCCTTCTCCTTCACTCCCCAACCAAGCCCTCTCTTCTGCCCGCGTCTCAAGGCAATAGCCATATTCTCCTCAATCGTCAAACGAGAAGCTGTTCCCATCTTAGGATCTTGAAAAACACGGGCGATATCCTTAGCTCTCTTTCTGACACTCAGATTTTTAATGGATTTGCCTGCCAATAAAAGGTCCCCTTCATCCACCGATAGATTGCCAGCCAAGATATTCATCAAAGTGGATTTCCCTGCTCCATTTCCACCAATCACAGAGATAAAATCTCCCTCTTCAACCTCTAAATCTAATCCTTTGAGGACATGGTTCTCATTGACCGTCCCTGCTTCAAATGTCTTGTGAATATTTTCAAGTGTTAACAAACTTGCCATAACTTTCTCCTCCTATTCATTTCTCAATTTCAGACCACGAATCTTTAATCTCTTTTGCAACTCTGGTGCAAATAAAACTAAGGCTAACAAGATTGCATTAAAGAGACGAACCAGATTTTGATCTAGATTTGGAATTTCATAGATATTTAAAATAATCAAACGGTAAACAATAGCACCGATTCCGATGGATAATAAGCGACCTCCAATGGTCAAGTCGTGAATCAAGACTTCCGCAATAATCACTGCACTCAAACCAACAACGATGGTTCCTGTCCCAGAAGTCACATCTGAAAATCCATCATTTTGGGCAAACAAGGAACCACATAGGGCAATCAAGCCGTTTGAAATCATGTAACCAACAATCTTCATGGTGTCTACATTGACCCCATTTGCCTCACTCATCGGAATATTGTCCCCAGTCGAACGCAAGACCAAACCAATCTCTGTTTTCATCAACAGGGTCAAGACCAAACAAACAAGTAAGAGACAGGCTAAACTAAGTGAGAAAACAGCTTCTTCATTTGTCATCCCCAAGCTCGCTAATTGTTTAAAGACCGTTGCAGAATCTCCCAAGGAAAGATTCGGTACGCTACCCATGATTTTAATATTGATTGAATAAAGCCCTGTCAAGGTCACAATCCCTGTCAAGAGAGCTGGGATTTTCATCTTGGTGTGGAGCATTCCTGATACAAGACCTGCTACCATACCTGCCAGCAAAGCAAGTAAGGTCGCAATCCAAGGATTTGTCCCTGCCTGTATCTGTGATACAACGACAGCTGCACCCAGAGGAAAGGCTCCCTCCGCAGTCATATCCGCAATATCCAAAATACGGAAAGTCAAGTAGACCCCAATAGCCATAATCGACCATAGCAAACCTTCTGATAAACTAGATAATACAAAATTCATCTCAAACCTCCTTATTCCTTGCCTTCTAACTTACTAATATCAATTCCTAGTGCATCTGCCATTTCTTGATTGGTATGCAATTCCAGTTTTTCAGGCAACTCAACTGCTATATTTTCTGGCTTTTCCCCTTTTAAAACACGAACCAGCATTCGCGCTGTCTGGCGTCCCAATTCTTCATAATTGGTTCCGTAGTTATACAAGCCACCAACAGCAATCATTTCTGTTGAACCACCAAATACTGGAACCTTGTGTTTAATAGAAACCTGCTTGACTGTTTCCATGGTTGATGAAATGATATTATCCGTTGGGACAAAAACCATATCCACCTCTGCCATCAAACTCTCTGCTGCCGCCTTGACGTTATTACTGTCCAGGATTGTTTTTTCAACAACGGTAAATCCTTTTTCTTCTAGAAGTCGTTTGGCTTCATCCTTTTGGACAACCGAATTTGGCTCACTCTGAGTATAGAGAATTCCAATTGTTTTAGCCTTTGGTAGGACTTTCTTTATTAAGTTAATTTGAGTTGAAATGGCATCTGATGACTGGTCGCTTGTCCCAGTTACATTGCCCCCAGGATGCTCTCTTGACTCAACCAACTTGGCACTGACAGGGTCTGTTACAGCTGAAAAAATAACAGGTGTCGTTTGTGTTGTATTGGCCAAGCTCTGAGCAGAAGGCGTTGCGATGGCTAGAACAACATCACTAGATTCTGCTAGTTGCTGGGAAATCGTTTTTAGGTTTCTTTGTTCTCCCTGTGCATTTTGCAAATCAATCTCAATATTTTTCCCTTCAACATAGCCTTGTTTAGCCAGCTCATCCACAAAGCCTTCTCTAGTAGCATCTAAGGACTGGTGGGTAATAAATTGCGAAATACCGATACGAAACACATCTTTTTTCTTATCTGCCTTTAACTGATGCAAACTAATCAGAGAGGTCAAGAGGATTCCCACTACCAAGAGAGGGGCTAGTAATTTTCGAACAACTTTCATAATGAAACTCCTTCTCAGAAAAGATAAAACAAAAAACCGCCTAGATACTATCTAAACGGATGCTTGAAATAATCTAACAAGTTATAACTTTGCTAGTCCATTTAGATATTCATCTATATGGACCACAATCAAAAATCTTAGCCACATAGATACAAACAAATTGCTTGAACTGTTTGCATCCATGGTGACATGTCTACAAACACTATCTAAAGTAGCTAAAGTAAAAGTTTTGATTCATCGTTACAGCTTGTTTCTTATTCATTTCTTTTTCTGCTTTCTTTTTTGATGTTTCCTATCTTACCACCTTTTTCATCACCTGTCAAGATTTTTTCAGAATTTTTTAAAATTTTTCGAAAATTCTTTCAAAGCTTTTCGATTTCTGTTTCAAACTCATAACAAAGTCAATCTAAACTCAGAAAGGATGATGCGAATTTTCAATTTTATACATTAACACTAGCTTCTAGATACACAAGTCATCTTTTTAAGAGTTAAAAATTTACTTTATTTTGCTCAAAAACAATAAATTCCTTAAATTTATCTTTGAAAAGTTCAATAGCTTCCGAATTTTTTCTAGTCATTATGTAAGTAAAGGATAGTGGAATCGAAATTTCTTCTGGTATTCGAGTAGCAATATTAGGATTTAAAGTCATTTTAAGGTATAGAGGAAGATAAGATATCCCTTGTCCCATTTCAATCAATTTCTCAGTCACTGCTATATCCTTTATAGAAACAAATTGAGATTCTGGAACAATTTCAGAAATTTCTTGTTTTACTTTATTCCAATAAACAGGATGATTATCTGATAAAATCTTATATTTTTGAAATAACTCCACCTCAGTTAGTTGAGAATCATTTTTGGGATAAAAAAGAGCAATTTTACCCTCACAAATTTTTTCTGAATTAATTTTTGTAGTATAGGGTTCTTCCCTAGCTATCCCAATATCAAATTGATTATTTTCAATTTCTCGAGCGATATCATTTTGTAAAACTGTAATTGAAATACCTACAGCTGGTTGTTCTTCAAAAAATTCTGGAAGAAATTTCGGTAACAGATAGGTAGCTATGTAAGGTGAAACTGCGATGTTTAAATGTGTTTCCAACTTTTTATTTTTTAACTGTATTTTTTTAATTCCATCTTCATATGTCGCAATTATTTTTTTTACGATAGGGATAAATTCTCGTCCTGTTGGAGTCAGAGTTAAATTTCTTCCAACTGTTTCAAATAAATTTACTTGCAAGTGTTTTTCGAGTTTTTTTATTTGCTGGTGAAGTGTTGGTTCCGTTAAAAATAATTCTTCGCTTGCTCTATGATAGTTGAGGTGTTTAGATAATACTAAGAATGTATAATACCAATCTAAATTCATTATCTCCTCTCCTTCCTAAAATAATATTTAATGAATTATTAACTTTTTCCAAATTTTAAAAAGTTAGTATTTATTATATCATAGAATCAAGAATAATTTATTCGATTACATGAAAGGAGCAATATGATGAAAATTAATATACCTTTTAACCAGAACTTATTGCCTAAACGATTTGGAAAAGAAGCAGATTGTACCGACATTATTAAGGGGAATCCTGTACGCTCCTTCCCCTTTGAGATTAGCGAATTACCAGAAGGGACAAAATACATAGCTATTACTTTAATTGATTATGATGCTATTCCAGTTTGTTCATTCCCTTGGATTCATTGGCTTGCTACGGATATAGAAGTTAAAAATAATACAGTCATTATTCCTGAAAATTACAGTCTAGATTATAAAGATTCTATTACGCAAGGGAAAAATAGTTTCGCAAGTCCTCTATTGGAAGCTGATTTTTCTGAAATTGATTCTATGTTTGTTGGACCAACTCCTCCTGATAAAGATCATCGATATACGCTAGAAGTGTTCGCTCTAGCTACTAAAACAGATTTGAAAAACGGATTCTACTATAATGAACTATTAGACGCGATCTCGTCAATTTCATTGGAGAAAACTAGTACAGTTGTTATTGGTCAATTTTAAATAAAAAATATGGGATAAACAATTGTATAATACTTTGAAACAGATACGGGTTATCAAATTCACTAACTTAACATACTCCCATTTCTAAATTTCTCTATCCATAAGTTTGAAGCTATAGAAAAACTCAAGCTTATACTCAATGAAAATCAAAGAGTATTAGGAGAAATTTATCAAAACTTTACATAATAGAAACGCATAATATCAAGCTAACCTACATCTGATATTATGCGTTTTGATCATTTTAAAATTTTTCGAAAATTCTTTCATAATTCTTTTAGGATAATTTCAAAGATTTGCCCATTAGACAAAATAGAACGATTTGAAGACTTTTATGGTATTTAGTTGTACTAGAGTCTTTTAAAAGTGTTTTGATAACTTGTATTTCTTCTTTGGTTGATTTCATATCACTATTATATAATGCGTTTTGATTTTAGTATAGTATTAAACTGACTCTTAGCAGTCGGACAAAAAATCGACAGTTATTTTATACTGTTTAAAACCAATAGTCAATACGACAATCTCTTTACTTTTCGGTTATCAACTCTGTAGATTGCTAACATATCCAAAATAAGCCAAGTATCCCGAGGATAGGCAGCAGAAATGAATTATTTATACTCTGGATACCACTTAAAATCACGAACTGCTTTGACCATATCTGTTTCCTTAGCGCGTGCAAGACCTTGCTCTTGTGCTTTTTTAGCGACTGCTTCTGCTACTTTAATAGAAACATCTGCTACATACTTGAATGGTGGCAAGACAGGAGCTCCTGGTTGGCCTGGATTGACAATACCACTCAATGAATGCGCCGCTGCTCCAATCATTTCATCAGTCAAAAGACTTGCTTCAGAAGCCAGCATACCTAGACCAAGACCTGGGTAAATCAGGGCATTATTTGCTTGACCAATCACATAGTCTACACCTTTATAAGAAACCGTATCAGCAGGAATTCCTGTTGCGACAAAAGCTTTGCCATCTGACCATTCAATCAAATCTTTGGCACTAGCTTCTGCCAATTTAGTTGGATTTGACAAAGGGAAGATCATTGGACGTTCTGTGTTTTCACACATAGCTTCTACTATTTCTTTAGTGAAGGTATTAGGTTGAGTTGAAGTTCCTACAAGAATGGTTGGCTTCACAGTCTTCACTACTTCAAGCAGGTCAGTCAACTTGTCTGCATTACTAAAGTCAGCACGTTTCTTAGCAAACGGTTTTTGTTCAGGGGTTAGGTCATCCATGTCATCAAAGAGAAGACCTTGTTTATCAACCATAAAGAAACGTTTATAGGCTTCTTCTTCAGAAAGACCTTCACTCACCATTTCACGAAGAACACGAGAGGCAATTCCTGCACCCGCAGTACCTCCACCATAGCAGAGATAAACTTGATCTGTTAATTTTTCACCACTAATATCCAGTGAACCAAAGATACCACCCAAGGTAACGATTCCTGTACCTTGAATATCATCATTAAAGGTTGGAATTTGTTTCCGGTATTTTTCAAGAATATTGGCAGCATTCAAGCGGCCGAAGTCTTCCCAGTGAAGGTAAAGTTTAGGAAAGAGACGTTCTGCTGTTTGAACAAATTGGTCAATAAAGTCGTAGTAACGATCTCCGCGGACCCGTTCGTGACGATTTCCTAAGTAATTAGGATTGTTACGAAGTTCTTCACGGTTAGTCCCTGCATCAATGACTAAAGGAAGGACCATCGAAGGATCGATTCCAGCAGCACCCGTATAGACCATCAATTTCCCAACAGAAATATCAACACCATTTGTTCCCCAATCGCCAATTCCAAGGATTCCTTCTGCATCTGTTACAACAATGAGACGAATCTCGCGACCCCCGGCAGCGTTTTTCAAAGTAGCTTCAATATTTTCAGGATGATTAATATCAAGATATCCCGCATATTGGGGATCTACAAAAAGATCACTATAGCCTTCAATCGTATCTGCAATGGTTGGATCATATACAATTGGATTGAATTCTTCCAAATGTTGAGAAAAGAGGTAATAGAAAAGAGTCCTGTTGGTATTAAAAATTTCCATTAGGAAAAGACGTTTTTCCAAATCATTGGCTTTTGTTTGCATTTGTGCATAAGTTTGCGCCGCTTGTTCTTCAATCGTTTGAACATACGGTGGCAGTAAACCAATAAGGCCTAGTTCCTTTCGCTCCTCTAAGGTAAAAGCAGTACCTTTATTGAGGAAAGGATTGTTTAAAATATCATGTGCAGTCATAGAGCAACCTCCTTTTTACTTACATTATACCACATGAAATGAATTGTTCGTAAAACGTTGTTGTTTAAATAATACAATTGTATACGCATATGTTATAAATTTCTGAACTCATCAAACTCTCGATGATCACTCTTTACTAAAAGTTTCGAGTAAAATAAACCAATCATACAAATTGACAATCCTAATTAAAATAAATATCATCTAGGTATGTTATGTAATACTTTGTATTTTTTAAGGTGTTTTTTGTCATATAAAACTTGTATTCTATTTATATGACAACTAAAAACTATTTACAACAATATATTTCCCAAAAAGTGAAATATTTTCGAACACAGAATAAAATGAGCCAGGAAGAACTTTCGGAACAAGCAGGACTCGGGCTTAAGTATATCAATCAACTTGAAAACCAAAATGTGAATCTGACCATTCACAGTCTTGAAAAAGTGATTGACGCCCTAGAAATGACCCCAGAGGAATTTTTCAATTTTGATAGCCTTGAATCAACCTCTGATAAGAGTGACAATCTTTCACTCAAAAGAATCAACATGAAGATTAAACAGCTCCCCATTGATAAACGAGAAAAAATGTTGGTCATTTTTGAAAGTATCTTAGATAATCTTTGAGATCCCTGACTCACTTACATTTTAACTGGTGAATACTCGTATAGTCAAATTGTAGGATACGGATAAACATTATTTATCTGCTGTTTTCCACTTATTTTCCTTCTCCAACTAATGAAAGTGAACCCATATGAATTTAAAAGATCTACAATATTTTTATGACCTCTGCCAGCTTCAATCCTATACGGAAGTAGCAAAACAACATAAAGTCAGCCAACCATCTATTTCTTATGCTATCAAGCGCTTAGAGGAATCCTTTAACTGCAAATTGATTCACCATGACCCCTCGCATCGTTCCTTCAAGCTAACTCCTCAAGGACAAATCCTTCTAAAGCATACAGAACTGATTTTACCTGAGGTCATTTCTACTCGCAAAGAAATTAATCGCTCCTTGGCACAATACTCTACTGTAGGATTCCCTCCTATTATCATTCAGTATCTCTTTGCTGCCTTAAACGAAAAAGATAAATTCGATTTTTTAAAAAAGATACGTCCTATCCGCGGTGGCTCCGTAGAGTTATTAAACCTTCTCCTTAAGGGAGACCTTAATGCAAGCCTACTCGGTTTGATTGAACCTCTCAATTATCCTTCAATAGAGACACACGAGCTATTTCATAAAGAACTGTATGTCGTTTTATCTAAGAACCATCCTTTTGCCACTGTTCCTTCCCTCGCTTTTGAAGAATTAGTAGATCAATCCTTTATACTCTTAGACGAACACTTTGTTCACCTGAAAGCTTTTGAAACGCTTAATCAAAAGTATCAAAACAAGGCAGAAATATTCTTTAAGACTGATGACATTGCCATCCTTAAAGAACTTTTAAAGAAAGGGATTGGCCTTAGTTTACTGGCTGATATCGCACTTTCTGATGAAGATGATGATTTAATAAAAATCCCTCTTATACCGAAGGATAAGATAACTTTTACAGTTTACTACGCTTACCTTAAATCAGCTACACCGTCATCAGAAATAGAAGCCTTATTTAAACTCCTTAAATCATATGAATAGAAAAAACTCTAACTATCAATGAACTGATAGCTAGAGTTTTTTACATTGTAGATATTATACTCAATGAAAATCAAAAAGCAAACTAGGAAGCTAGCCGCAGGCTGCTCAAAACAGTGTTTTGAGGTTGTAGATAGAGCTGACGTGGTTTGAAGAAATTTTCGAAGAGTATTAGACTATAGTAGATTGAAGCTAGAGTAATACACTGCGACTTCTAAATCTTTTCTAGAAATTGATTTGACTTTCCTAATCGAGTTGTTCAGATTTTATTTCATCTCACTATAATTCAATGATTTTCTAAGAATTCTATTTCTTTCGAAAATTCTTTCAAGCTGCTTTCAAAGTTTTTCAAATCAGCCCAACAAAAAAGGTTTATAATTTCCATAAAAATTGACATGGAAATTATAAAACCAATATTAGTTTAATCCTTGTTGATAACGTGCCAATTCAGCTTGGTTAGTCCAAACATAATGACCTGGACGGATTTCAACCATAGACGGCTTATCAGTCTCATAGTCATGTTGACTTGGATCGTAAACCTTCAAGACCTTCTTACGTTCCAAGATTGGATCTGGAATTGGTACCGCTGAAAGCAAGGCTTGAGTATATGGATGAATTGGATTGTTAAACAATTCTTCTGTTTCTGCAACCTCTACAATAACACCCTTATAAATAACTGCGATACGATCTGAAATAAAGCGAACGACCGACAAGTCATGGGCGATGAAGAGATAGGTCAAACCGAGCTCTTTTTGGAATTTTTTGAGCAAGTTCAAGACTTGGGCACGAACAGAAACGTCCAAGGCTGAAATGGGCTCATCCGCAATAACAAAGTCTGGTTGCATGACCAAGGCACGGGCAATACCGATACGTTGACGTTGACCACCTGAGAATTCATGAGGGTAACGAGTCAAGTGCTCAGCAAGAAGACCTACTTCACGGATAATATTTTTAACTTTCTCTTTACGTTCTTCTTCATCTTTGAACAGATGATGATTGTAAAGACCTTCAGAAATAATATAATCAACAGTCGCACGTTCATTCAAACTTGCTGCAGGGTCTTGAAAAATCATCTGGATACGACGAATCAATTCCGCAGCTTGTTCACGCGATTTCTTACCATTAATCTTTTGACCATCAAAAATGATGTCACCATTACTTGTATCATTGAGACCGATTATCGCACGACCAATAGTTGTTTTCCCACTACCTGACTCACCAACAAGCGAGAACGTTTCTCCCTTGTTGATAAAGAAGTTAGCATTTTTAACCGCGACAAACTTCTTACTTCCTTCACCGAAGGAAATTTCTAAATCTTTGATTTCTACTAATTTTTCAGACATTTCCTTCCTCCTAGTCAGCCAGATGGGCAAATCCCATTTTATCACGGATTTTATCGTGGAGATTTGCAATCACAGCTGGTTTTTCTACTTTTGGAGCATCCTCATGAAGTAGCCAAGTTTTAGCCCAATGCGTCTCTGATACTGAGAATTGAGGGGCTTTTTGTTCGAAGTCAATCTGCATTGCATAGTCAGAACGCAAGGCAAAGGCATCCCCTTTCAGGTCAGTATAAAGTGACGGAGGTGTTCCTGGGATTGAGTAAAGATCCCCTTTATCATCAGCAAGCTGAGGCAAGCTAGACAAGAGACTCCATGTATATGGATGGCGAGGGTCATAGAAGACTTCCTCAACAGTTCCATACTCAACGATTTCTCCTGCATACATAACCGCTACCTTATCCGCAATACTTGCCACCACACCAAGGTCGTGGGTGATAAAGATTGTTGTGAAATGGTACTCGTTTTGTAAAGATTTTAGCAAATCAATAATCTGTGCTTGGATGGTTACATCCAGGGCAGTCGTTGGCTCATCACAGATCAAGACATCAGGTCGGCAGGCAAGGGCAATAGCAATAACGATACGTTGACGCATTCCTCCAGAATATTGGAATGGGTATTCATCAAAACGTCTATCTGCGTCTGGAATCCCAACCTTATTCATGTAGTCAATGGCCAATTCTTTCGCTTCTTTGGCTGTTTTTCCTTGGTGTTTTACAATAACTTCTGTAATCTGACTACCAATTGTTTTAATTGGGTCCAAACTAGTCATTGGATCCTGGAAGATAGTCGCAATCTTAGCACCACGAATTTGTTCCCAATCTTTGTGAGAAGATAAGGCTGTCAAATCTTGACCACGGTAGTCAATACTTCCTTGGGCAATGCGACCATTTTCTTCGAGCATACCTGTGAAGGTCTTTGTCAAAACAGATTTCCCTGATCCTGACTCACCTACCAAGGCTAACACTTCTCCTTCAACTAGTTCAAGGGAAACGCCGCGAATGGCTGTCAATACTTTGTCACGAACGTCAAATTCCACGACAATATCGCGAGCAGTCAAAATTACATTTTTTTCTTTTGTCATTTCTACTCCTATCTATGTGTACGTGGATCACTAGCATCCGCTAAGTTTTGACCAACTACGAAAAGGGACAAGGATACCAAGACAAGAGTTGTCAATGGAATCCAGAACAAGTAAGCATTAGTTGTTACGTTTTGTGAATAATCTGAAATCAAACGACCCAAACTTGGCACGGTAATCGGTAATCCAAGACCGAAGAATGACAAGAAGGCTTCGTATGAGATAAAGCTTGGAAGCATTTGGGTCATGGTTGTCACAATAACAGATACCAATTGAGGCATGATATTTTTGGCAACAATCTTCAAGGTTGGAGTTCCCAAAGTACGTGATGCCAAGTTGTATTCCAAATCACGATAGCGCAAAATTTGCACACGGATCATAAAGGCAATTCCAATCCATGTTGTCACACTCATGGCAAAAATCAGATTCCAGAATCCAGCTCCGATTGAGTAAGTCAAGACAATGACAATCAAAAGAGATGGGATGTTTGAGATGACGTTATAAACTTCCATCATCACGCGGTCAACTGATTTTGAAATTCCCCAAATACCACCGACAAAGACACCGATAACTAAGTTAATCACTGTCGCAATCACAGAAATGAGGATAGAGTTACGAGCTCCGAACCAGACACCGTCAAAAAGAGATTTACCGTTACTGTCTGTACCGAACCAATGCTCAGCATTTGGCTTGATATAACGAGCACTAAAGTCGTTTACCTTGCTGACATCATTGAAATCAAACTTAGAAAACATTGGGTAGATGAAACTCATCAAAATGATAGCTACCAAGATTCCCAACATGACTACAGTTGATTTCTTCTTCATAAATTGTCTAAACACTGAGCCCCAGTAAGAATATGCTGGCGCATCAATGGCTTCAGAGGCAAAATCGTCACGTTTTACAAACTGAAATTTTTCTTTATCGATTGTAGACATTATTTGCCTCCTTTCTCAGTCAATTTAATACGTGGGTCAATAATCGTCATCCAAATATCTCCCAAAAGAAGTGAGAAGATAGAAATACATGTAAAGATGAAGACAAGACCTACGACCATAGAGTTATTAGATGCTTTTACAGAGTCAATCAACATTTTACCCATACCTGGGAAGGCGAAGACTGTTTCAGTAAGGGTTGCACCACCGATAACCCCGATAACGGCACCAGGAATTCCTGAAACCAGTGGAACCATGGCATTTTTAAAGATGTGTTTGTTTGAAATTTCTTTTTCAGACAAACCTTTTGCACGAGCAAAACGAACAAAGTCTTGTGATTGCAAGTCAATCATGTAACGACGAATCCAAATAGCTGTACCAGGAGCACCCAACAAACCAAGGATAACTGCTGGTAAAACATACGAACGCCAATCTCCAGCTCCCAAAATAGGGAATGAATCTGGAAGACCAATTGATGATCCAATCAAACGGACAATGTAAACCAAGGCAATGGTTGGAAGGGCCATCAAGAAGGTCAAAAACCCTGTTGAGAAGCTATCAATCCAAGTGTTCTTGAAGCGAGCCATAGCGGAACCAAGTGGCACGGCAATCGCATAAGAAATCACCAAACCAATCAATCCAACGACAGCAGAGCTGGCAATCATTGAAGGATATTGATAGTTACTTTCAGTAGCTGTATAAGGGTCATCTTTCCCATAGTTGGCTACTTCACGAGAGTCAGCCTGACTAGGTGATTTGTAGGTTCTTGAGTAAATATTTACAGAAGAAGTTTTCTTACCTGTTGGGAACTGAACTTGACCCGTTTTTGTTTGCCCTTGCCCCTGAGTAATAACCTGTAAAACAGGGCTATTAGCATAGGTCGGATAAGAGTCACCTAAATTGATGTTCACAAAGTTTTGATGCACGAATGGGAACTGACTGTTGAAGTACAAGAGATATTTATGTTTAGTTCCTGAACCGACCAATGACCATCCAATCGCTGGATCATTTTCAAAACGAAGGTAACGTTTCAAGTCTGGATTTTCAGGGTCTTGAATTTTATTTGTATGGTCAATGTCAATCAAGTTAGCATAGAATTTGAAAACACGTTCAAAAATTGGGATTTCACGAGTAGCGTAGAATTGTCCACTTTCAGTAAATTCTCCTAGAGTCCAACCATGACCGATTTGTTTGATGTATTTTTCATAGATAGCCTTGTTGGTGTCATTAGCTTCAACTGTTACAGAGGCATCCATCTGGCTAGCTTTTTCTTGCAATTCCTTGGTATCGTAGTACTCGATATAGCCCATACGCTCATAAACAGTGTTCTCATAGTTATCACGCTTATCAGCAGTTGTCGCAATCTTGTTATAGTTGGTATCCTGTTTGAAAATTAATTTTCGAGGAACCATTGTATAGATAATCGTGTAAGTCAAGGTTGTTACTAAGAAGATAGAAACCAATGACCGCAAGACACGCATAAAAATATATTTCTTCATATCGTTTCCTTTTTAAATCCCAAAAGAACCTTCTCCTCATGGAGAGAAAGTTCCCTTGAGAGTTATTTATTTAACGTGTTTAGTCAATTCTTTTTGAACTTTTTCGTTTGATTCTTTTTTCTCTTTAATCCATTTCTCACGAGCTTGTTCATAATCAGCCTTTGTTACAACTTTGTCTTGTAACTGAATATATTTGAAGTAGAGATTTGAACCTTTGTCTCCAGATTGGCTATAAGAAGCTGAGAATGGTACAACACGAGAAATGAATGGTGCAGCACCACTAGAAGACATAGCTGGTAAGAAGAGTGAACTGTCTGTCAACCAAGCTTGAGCAGCAGCATATTTTTCATAACGTTTGTTAAGATCACTTGTTTCTTTTCCAGCTTCATCAAGCAATTTATCGTAATCTTTCATACCAACTTTTGCTGCAGCTGCATTTGATGGGTCATCATAGCCCATATAAGTTTTCGTTTGCTCACTATTAGTTGATTTAAGGATATCAAGGTAAGTTGATGGATCTTCATAGTCAGGATTCCATCCAACAGCACCTGAAAGATCCCAATCCTCAGCTGCCGCATTAGCAGCATAATAAGTTGCATTAAAGAATTCATCTTTAGAAATTTGTTGAATATCGATGACAACATTTTCTTCGCCTAAAACTTTTTCAACTGATTGTTTGAACGACTGAATCCGTGCAATAAAGTTTTTAGACGCTTGGTCTACTGGAACATCCAAGTGGATAGGGAATTTCACACCTTCTGCTTCCAGAGCAGTTTTAGCTTTAGCAAATTCTGCTTTAGCTTTGTCAGCGTTAAAGAGACCGTCTTGACCATCAGCAAAGTTTACATCTTTCCACTCATCTCCATAAGTCTTAACTTTTTCAGCAACCAAGTCACCGAAAGTTTTTTCGCCTGCGGAAACAAAGTCCGGTTTCACAAATAAATTACGAACTGCTAGAGGAGCACCTTCTTTACCGTTAACTTGAGCAGAGTAAGCTGTACGATCAAAGGCAAAGTTCAAGGCTTGGCGGAAGTCTTTGTTAAGAAGAGCTTTCTTAGTAGATGTTTTCTCTTCATCTGTCGTTTTAGATGTATATTTGTAATTTTGTCGATCGATATTTACACCTAAACCTCCAACACCAGCTCCTGATGGAGTGTAGAAAATATTATCCTTGTATGACTCCTCTACCTTTGAGAAGTTTGAACTTGTTGGGTAAAGACGAGCAAAACTATAAGCTCCACTTGTAAAGTTACGCTCAAGTGATTCTTGGTCCGAACCATCAAAATATGCAAGTGTTGCTTTATCTAAATGAACATTCTCTTTATCCCAGTACTGCTCGTTCTTAGTAAATTCGATAGAAGATTTAGCAGTCAAACCTTTAAGCAAGAAAGGTCCATTATATAGCAATGATGTAGGATCTGTCGCTTTAGCAAAATCAGAGCCTTTTGATTTTTCAAATTCTTCGTTTAATGGCCAGAAAATTGAATAAACCATCTTAGAGTTCCAGTAAGGTTCTGGTTGGTTCAAAGTATACTCAAGAGTATAGTCATCAACCGCTTTAACACCTACTGTAGAAAAATCTTTTGAATTCCCAGCCAAATAATCAGATAAACCTTTTACTGAAGTCTCAGCTAGATATAGAGCTTCTGATTTCTTATCTGCCGCATGTTTCAATCCATTCACGAAGTCTTTAGCAGTCACTTCGGCATATTCTTCACCATCGGATGTCATCCATTTGACACCTTTACGAATTTTGTAGGTATAAGTCAATCCATCTTTTGATACAGACCAGTCTTCTGCAACCGCAGGAGTCAAATTCCCGTATTTGTCATTTGTGAAGAGGCCATCGATCCCGTTTGAAGTAGCCACTTTCGTACTCTCTTTTCCAGAGATAAGATAGTCCAATGTTTCTGGATCAGCCGAATAGACATAACCATAGGTTTTTGGAGCTGTCGAATCAGATGATTTTGAATTCCCACAAGCTACTAATACACCTGTTGCTAATAAAGCAACTCCTGCTGCAACAAAGACTCTACTTTTTTTCATTTCTTTACTCCTCTTATTAAAGTATAGGTTTTATCAATTATAACATAGATTTCAAGAAAAGTAAACGAATTTTCAGAATATTTAGGCTTATTCATACAAAAAATCTGAAAAAGCTATTGACTGTGAATGATTTTCAAGGTATAATAATAAAAGTAAAGGCGGTATAGCCAAGTGGTAAGGCACGGCTCTGCAAAAGCTTGATCGTCGGTTCAAATCCGTCTACCGCCTTCTTTAACTTGATTTATCAGGTTTCATTTAAACAGAAAGCCCAATTTAAAGGGCTTTTTATTTTTCTTTGGATAAATACATATAACTGACAAAAATTTTTGGAGCGAATTTGGGGCAAACTTCTTTTTAGGAGACAATCTTTTGATACTCAATGAAAATCAAAGAGTAAACTAGGAAACTAGCCGCAGGTTGCTCAAAGCACTGCTTTGAGGTTGTAGATAGAACTGACGAAGTCAGTAACCATACCTACGGCAAGGCGACGTTGACGCGGTTTGAATTTGATTTTCGAAGAGTATGAAATCAACTGAAAAAGCTTCGTCACACCTGGTGACAAAAGCCTCTAGTTTACTCTGTTTCTTCTTCTATTTCGACTTCTGTGATTTGGACTTTTACCTTGGTAACACGTCCATTTTTCACTTTATCATTGGTTAGGATAAGCTGTTTGTTTTGGCTGACTAATTCATAACTGAGTTTCTCAGTCGTTGGAATGGTCCCAACTCCTGTCAAATAATAACCAGCGATGGTATCAACGTCATCACTTTCCAGTTCAACATCAAAGTAGTCATTAAAATCATTGAGATTCATGGTACCTTGAACGATATAAGTATCTTCTCCAATCTTATGGACTTCGATTTCAGCCTTATCTGTTTCGTCATCGATTTCCCCAACGATTTCCTCTAAGAGGTCTTCTAAGGTCACCAAACCAGCCATCCCACCGTATTCATCCAGCAAGATTGCCATTTGTCTTTGGGTATTGCGCAATTCTTTTAGCAAGTCATCCACAAAAATAGTTTCAGGAACAAAGAGTGGATCTTGTAAAATTCTCTTCCATACAATATTGTCAAAACCGTCTTCAAAAGCCGCCCTAAGAAGACTCTTGGTGTGAATGATCCCAATCACGTTATCCTTGTCTCCATCATAAACAGGGATACGGGAATAATTTTGTTTTAAAATACTTTGGATAATGGTTTGACTATCATCCTGAATATCCACCATAAAGGCATCCGTTCGAGGAACCATAACTTCTCTGGCCATTAATTCGTCCAGTGAAAAAATCCCTTGTAACATCTCAATTTCGTCAGCATCTAGTGTTTCTTCACTATTGGTCAACATGTACTCAATTTCATCACGGGTCATTTTTTCGTCAGCATCGTCAAAGGTCATAGGAGTCAAGCGACTCAAGAGATTGGTAGATGCAGACAAGAGCCAAACAAAGGGACTAACTAGTTTCCCCAACCCAATGATAACTGGCGCTGTACGAATCGCTAAAGCATCCTTTAGATTAAGAGCGATTCTCTTAGGATACAATTCCCCAAAAACGATGGAAATATAAGTCAAAAATGCTAAAGATAGAAAACTTGCAACGGCATAAGCTGTTTCGCTATTTCCAAGCCAAGATGCAATTTCTCGTCCCAGAGTTTCTGCCAAACTCGCCCCTGATAAGATCGTAATCAGGGTAATTCCTACTTGAATGGTTGATAAAAAGTGGTTAGGATTTTCTAGTACCTTCAGCAGACGGATATAGCGTCTATCTCCTTCTTCTGTCTTTTGTTCAACACGCGCACGGTTTAGTGACACCATGGCCATTTCTGTGGCTGAGAAAAAGGCATTCAACACCGTCAAGATAAACAATAAAACAAATTGTAGCAACAAATTCTGACTACTTGGGTCTTCCATAGTTCTTCTCCTAAAATAGTAACTTATCTTTTATTATATCACAAAATATAGTCCAGTACATATTATTTTTTTCTTATACTCTTCGAAAATCTCTTCAAACCGCGTCAACGTCGCCTTGCCGTACTCAAGTACAGCCTGCGGCTAGTTTCCTAGTTTGCTCTTTGATTTTCATTGAGTATTAGTATCTATTCTAGCCCTGCTGAAACTAGTAAAAAAAGAACCCCTACATCCACAAGTGACATAGGAGTTTATCTTATCTTTTACTGAGTAACCGTTACTTCTCCAGTTCGGTAATCTAGTTGAAGCCCCTTTTGAACATTGGGAACTAGAACATTGAATTCCAATTCTCCGTCTGAGGACTTGGCTTCAATCTGTGAAGCTGAAGGAACTAAGTCCTCGTTTGAAGCGTAATAAAGGGTTACACGGTAACGGACACGCTTGTTTTGGTCCAAGGCTTTACGCACCATGCTTTCATAGTAGTTTTGACCCGTCGAATCCTCAGCTTGCGCCTGATTTGCCCAGGCTGTTTGAACAGCAATGTTTTTAGGATTGCTTGTCGAGGCATCAAAACCATCCAAGCCACCGATTAAGGCATAGCCTAACAAGTGACCTCTATCGACCGCATGGGTATAAGAGCCCTTTAGATTCTTAACCTGATGCCAGCCTGGAGGGGTCCAAGAAGTCGAACCATTCCCCGTTTCTTCACGATTCTTGTACTGACGAGTAGCCTTAGACAAGAGCGCATTTGCTACGGTTGGCACTGTTTCCTTGCCCACTGTCTTTGTTTTATTATCGGCGTAGGGTTTACTTGAAACCTTGGCATCTAGATTTGTTTTATTACCATTGACGATAAAAGCACCTGAGCCATTCCACTCCAGACTCCCTTTTATTTGACTCTTGACTGCATCTGTTAAGACACTTTCTGCCAATTCTTGACTAGGAGCTTCAGACGCTTGTTTTTTCTGACTCACCTTAGTTTTAGGGCTATTAGCTGTCAACTGCATCTGCTTGATATAGTAGCTCCCTGCAGACAAAAGCAATAACACTAGCAGTCCGATTAGTGTCTGTCTTGTTTTTTTGTTCATATTTCTCCTTATCTTTAAAAAAGGCTGGTTCTCCAGCCTAATTTCCTGTAAATTTATGAATCAATTCCTGCCATTTTGCCGGAGACAGGATAGCCCATGGATCTTGACCCTTGCCCAAGATTCCATAACCTACCATTAGACCGATTCCTAGAGCCAGAGCACCTAAAATCAGTACCAGAATGACTAAAAGTAAACGCTTGACTACGTAGCCTGATTTCTTATTCATCTTCATCACTTGCCTCAATCCGCTGAATCTTAGCACCTAACTGCGCCAATTTCTCATGGAAACGGTAGTAGCCTCTATCCAAGTGGACTAATTTACCAACCACGGTTTCTCCCTGTGCTACCAAACCTGCCAAAATTAAGGCTGCACTGGCACGAAGATCAGTAGACAGAACTTCTGCTCCCTGCAAAGGCTGTCCACCAACAATACGAGCTGTATCACGGATAATTTCCGAGTGCAAGCCCATTCGACGCATTTCTTCTAGGTGTTGGAAACGATTTTCAAAAACTGTCTCCACCATGGTTGATTCACCTTTTGCGACGGTCATCAAGGCTGTAAATTGAGCCTGCATATCCGTTGGAAATCCTGGGTGGGGCAAGGTTTTTACATGGACAGCTTTTAGATTTTCTAGTTGAGAACGAACGCGAATGCCTTCAGTCTCCTCTGTCACTTCCACCCCCATTTCAAGCAATTTGGCAATCAAGGGACGGTTGTGCTCCCAAACAGCGTCTTTAATCAAGACATCACCACCAGTCATGGCAGCAGCTACCATAAAGGTTCCTGCTTCGATACGGTCTTGGACTACATTATGAGTCGTACCATGAAGTTTCTCAACGCCGGTAACGGTAATGGTCTCTGTACCAGCACCCTTAACCTTAGCTCCCATTTCATTGAGGAGAATGGCTAGGTCTACAATCTCAGGCTCACGCGCAGCATTTTCAATCACTGTAACTCCATCAGCCAGAGTCGCCGCCATCATCAAGTTCTGCGTAGCACCAACACTTGGGAAGTCCATGTAGATATGAGCCCCATGTAAGCGATCAGCCTTGGCTTCGATGTAACCAGCTGTCTGACTAATCTTAGCCCCCATAGCTTCCAGGCCTTTCAAATGAAGGTCAATAGGGCGGCTACCAATGGTACAACCACCTGGCATGGATACCTTGGCATGACCTACACGGGCAAGAATTGGTCCCAAGACAACGATAGATGCACGCATCTTGCTGACATACTTGTAAGGAGCTTCCTCAGTGATATCGCCAGTCGCGTCCACCTCAACAAGATGAGCTTCTTCATTAAAATCCACCTTGGCATTCAAACCACGAACCACCTGATTCATAGTGAAAACATCTGACAAGATAGGAACATTCTGCAAGACGGTCTTTCCTTCACTTGCTAGAATAGTCGCTGCCAACAAGGGCAAGACTGCATTCTTTGCTCCTTCGATCGTAACACTTCCTACCAGACGATTATCGCCACCTTGAACCACAATTTTTTCCATACTTATTTCCTTTACTCTTGATTTTGTAATAGACTTACTTTCTTTATAATTCTATTAACTAATTTATTAATAATCCAAGCTAAAATTAGACTAAGGATCAGCACAAAAAATGTAAATATCACATCATTTACTCTGGATGACACAAATATTTTTCCTAGCATAGAAATAACTAATCCATGTATCATATATAATTCAAATGATATACTACCTATTAAAATCAAATATATATTTGAAAAATTTATTTTTTTCAAAAAAACAATAATAAAGTAGATTGTAAAAATAATATTATCTAAATTAGCGGCTAACGCGTAACTATAACTATCTTCTAAATGAACATACCTCAACAAAATATCGTATTGGTGTGAAGTAAAGAGTAACACAGTTACTAAAACAAGTATGATAAAATAATGTCTATCTAAAACTCTATCAATTTTCTCTTGATTTTTAGCCCATAATAAGCCAACAATGAAAGGCAAAATGCTATTATACCACCAAAAACCGTAACCTAATTTTATAGCCAAACAGATATAACCGATTACAAATATTGTATTGATAACAATAGATATGGACTTATTTCTGAAAAACTTAAATGATACATAAAAAAATATATACATTAAAATTATAATATCGACAAACCAACCATTATAAATAATTGTGCTTCCTTTTTTAAATAAATTAGCAAAAAAATCTAAATCCATTAATTGACCGTTTAAAAATCTATAAAACATATAAATCAAAGATATAGAAAAAAATGGAACTAGAATTTTAGAAAGTCTCTTAACTAAAAAATTATCTAGATAGTTTTTCTTATTTTCGTTCTGAAAATACAATCCATAGGCTGATAAAAAGAAGAAAATAGAAACGATATAAGTTCCCATATAGGAAAAATTAGAAAATTCATCACCAGATGTAACCCATTGTGACAAATGATGAAATATTATTCCTATAGCTAGAAATCCTCTAAGCCCTGATGTAGATTTAACATTTAGATATTCCTTATTTTGAGGTAACAAATAAATTAATAGCGTTATCAATAACAAGACTATAATATCCATGATTTCTATTTCTCCCTATAAGTTTAATAATATCTTGAAAGTAATTTCTTAAACACGCAAATTATAATAATCCTCTAAGCGCTTCTTGCCACAACTGATACAGGCTGATAAAGAAAGAACTCATGATGTAGCCCATTACAATGCTGAAAAGAGCTATCAATAAACGAACTTTTCTTGTATTCTCAGCTGTCACTTTTAAAACCTTTTCCCATCTAACAAGATTCTTTAAAAGGTAAAAACTCACATAAATAAAGAGCATGTGACTGCTTAGAGTGAATAATAATTGAACCATTTGACTATTATACCATCTTCTCTGTTTGTGCGCTAGTTTGGAAATTTCACTCAAAAACTAGGGATTGTTTTTCAAGTAATCAATTGCGTCTTGTAGGGTTTTAACTGGCACGATTTTCATATCTGTCTTGATTGTTTTAGCAGCTTCTAGGGCTGTTTGGTAGTTGTTTTTAGCATCAGGATGCGCTTTTTGTTCTTCTTCACTAACAGGGTTATCAGGAGCAAAGAAAATCGCGGCACCTTCTCTAGCCGAAGCTACGACTTTCTTATCAATACCTCCAATGTCCCCCACATTACCATCACGGTCAATGGTTCCTGTACCGGCAACGATACGGCCATTACGAAGGCCAGGGTCAGCTATTTGGGTATAGATAGCCAGACTAAACATAAGACCTGCACTTGGACCGCCAATACCAGCTGTAGAAAAGCGAATTGGGACATCACTGGTTACTTCTGTACGGTCAATCAAGCCGATTCCAATTCCATTTTTGCCATTTTCTAGCGTAATGATTTTTCCTTCTGCAGACTTGGTTTGCCCATCTTCTTCATAGGTGACCTTGACAGAATCTCCTAATTTTTGAGAATTGACATAATCAATCAAATCTTTGGAACTATCAAAGGTCTGATCATTGACTGCTGTGACCGTATCAGAGATGTTGAGAATCCCTTTAAAGGTCGAATTATCCGTCACAGTCAAAACATAAACCCCAAGGTATTTAAGTTCAATATCCTTACCAGCTGTTTTTAGCCCTTGATACTTGGCCATGTTTTGTGATGTTTGCATGTAGAATTGATTGATCCGCATAAATTCAACATCAGAAGAACCACCTGTAGTCTCCTGAGCACTACGAATATCTGTAAAAGGCGTCAACCAAGCATAAATCATATGGGCTAAAGTAGCGTGCTGGACACCAACCGTAACGAATTGATAGGCCCCAGCTTCCTTATCTTCTGTGTCATTTACTTTAAGGACTTGGCGAATATCTTCCGAACCACCTGGAACTTCTATATAGTAGGGCAAGGGCACTACAAATGCCAAGAAGGTCACAATCAAGGCCGCAATGACGTATAAGGGCCATCTAATCTTTTTTTTCATTTCTTATTTCCTCCAAAATACTCTCAGGAACATAGCAGGCAATATCCTGACCGAACTTCAACAACTCCCTAACACCTGATGAACTGATATAAAGATGTTCAGGTCGGCTATGTAAATAAATGGTCTCTATATCAGGAGACAGTTGATGGTTGTAGTAATCAAAACTGGATTCATATTGCAAATCCGACGCATTTCTCAAGCCTCGCACTAGACAAGTAGCACCCAATCTTTTTGCAACATCAACCACCAATTCATCATGAGAAGACACAACTTCAACATTTGCCAAATGTTTCACAGCCTTCTCTAACCCCCGTTTACGATTTTCGATAGGAAGAAATCCTTGTTTGTGGGGATTAAAAAAAATACCGACATAGAGCTTATCAAAGAGTTTGCTAGCCCGTTCAATGATATTCAGATGCCCATTTGTCATCGGATCAAATGAGCCTGTGAATAAGCCAATCTTATCTGACATAGACTGTCACCTTACTAATTCCATAAATTTTTTCCTTCCAGATACCAAGGCAGGCAATTTCTTCTGGAAGTTCAACGGCCTTATCCGTCTCACACACGACCATGACATCTTCAGAAAAAAGCTCTCTCTCAGCCATTTTTTCAATATCTGCTACGATTTGTTCCTTGGCATAAGGAGGGTCTAAGAAAATGAGGTCAAATTCCCCAGATACCTGTTCCAATGCCCTTTCTGCATCCATCTTGAGGAGTTGAAATTTTCCAACTTCCTTGGTCATCTGGATATTTTCAGCCACGATAGTCTGAGCTTTACGATCTCGCTCCACCAAAACAGCGCTGGACATGCCACGTGAGACTGCCTCGATAGATAAACCACCACTACCTGCATAAAGGTCCAAGACTCGTCCCCCTTCAAAGTAGGGACCAATCATGTTAAAAATGGCTCCCCTAACCTTATCCGAAGTAGGCCTTGTCGTCTTGCCTTCTAATGTCTTGAGGGGACGTCCCCCATAGATTCCTGATACGATTTTCATACCGTTTATTATACCAAATTATAGGCAAAAAGAGAAAGAAAACCGAACCTTGCGGTTCGATTCTCTACAAAATATTTTCGTAAGTATCGCGAACTTCTTGAGGCCAAACACTTGTTTGCACCTCTCCGATGTGTTTCTTGCGAAGTAGGAACATAGCCATACGAGATTGTCCAATTCCTCCACCGATTGTCAATGGGAATAGGCCATTCAATAAAGCCTTGTGCCATTCCAATTCCAAGCGGTCTTCATCACCTGTGATTTTCACCTGACGGCGAAGGGTTTCTTCATCTACACGAATCCCCATAGAAGACAACTCAAAGGCTCCACCTAGAGACTCATTCCAAACAAGAATATCGCCATTCAGACCCTTGTAGCCATTTTCAGATTCGCTTGTCCAGTCATCATAGTCTGGTGCACGTCCATCGTGCGGTTTACCGTCTGGTAATTCACCACCGATACCAATCAAGAAAACAGCACCAAATTCTTTACAGATAGCATTTTCACGTTCTTTCGGTGTCAAGTCTGGGTAGCGTTCTACCAACTCTTCTGTGTGGATAAAGGTGATTTGTTTTGGCAAGACAGACTCGATGTCATAGCGAGCTTCAACAGCTAGTTCTGTCAAACGAATGGCCTTATAAATCTTCTCAACTGTTTCTTTTAGATAAGCGATGTTACGCTTACCATTTGGGATAACTTTCTCCCAGTCCCACTGATCCACAAAGACAGAGTGGGTTGCATCCAGCGAATCTTCATCTGGACGAAGGGCCTTCATGTGGACGAAAAGACCTTCACCCTCACCGAAACCAAAACGAGCCAAGGTATGGCGTTTCCATTTGGCAAGGGAATGTACCACTTCATAAGTAGCATCAGGGATTTGGAGAACCTTGACCGATACGGCATTCTCAACACCTGATAAGTTGTCCTGCATCCCATCACCGACTCTACTCAAGATAGGGCCTTGAACTTCGACGACTTCTAGTTTGTCTTTTAAATACTGGGTAAAAGTGTTTTTGACAAAGGAAATTTCTTCTTGTTGGTGGATAAAACTTTTCTTCATAAACTACTCCTCAAAAAATTAATTAAAAGCATTATACACCTATTTCCAAGAAAAGAAAAGAGAAATTTAAAAAAAAAATCAGTGTCATTCAAAACACTGATTTCATAGACCTTTAGTCATTACGACCGAAGATACGTAAAATACTTAGGAAGAGATTGATAAAATCAAGATAGATACTGAGAGCCATTGACACAACCCAACCTGTCGCTACACGACCTTGTGATTGTTCATAGGCAAGGCGAATCCTTTGGTTGTCCCAAGCAATCAGCCCAGAGAAGACCAAGACCATGGCTACACTGATCATATAATCAAAGAAGCCACTAGCCAAGAAAATATTGACTATCATAGCAATCATCAAACCGATGAGGGCTGCCATCATCGCTCGACCAATCCCACTCAAATCTTTCTTGGTGAAGATACCGACTGCCGCCATGACAAAAAAGAGAAGGGCACTCGATACAAAGGCAGATAAAACGGTACCTGGAGTATAGAAGGCCACCACAAAACTGAGGGTAAAGCCGTTTAATACTGAGTAAAGTAAAAATACTGGAAGAGCCGCTGGGCTATTCTTTGAAGCCATGCTACTGGCAACAAAGACTAGGGCTAGTTCCGCAAAGGTTGCAATGGTCAACCAGAGACGCCCCTGCATCAAAAAGTAAACTAGCTGAGACTGAAAGACCGTCAACATAAGGCCTGATACCAAAGCAGATAGTCCGATTCCCAGACCAACAAAGGCATAAACCTTAGCGTAAAATTGATTGAGACCTGCGCGGTCATGAATAATAGTGTGATTCATCTTTTCTCCTTTTCTATGAATGTCTTTCCTTGATTATAACAAAGAAAGTTAAAATTAGCTTAAATGGAAAATCAAAATACCAGCTGCAACTGCAACATTCAGACTCTCCGCCTGCCCCTTCATACTAATGTGAACCAACTGATCTGCACTTTCAGCCATGAGGGAACTAATTCCTTGCCCCTCATTTCCCATGACTAGTACAAAATTTTCTATAGGAGGCAGTTCTCTGTAATCAACAGAATCTTTAGATAAGGTTGTTGCCAGCACTGAGATACCTGCCTTTTTAGCTTTCTCGAGAAGCCTTTGACTAGACATTCGATAAATGGGCAGATGAAAATGACTGCCTTGCATGGAACGTAAGGTCTTGAGACTGTAGATGTCTGCCGACTTATCTGAAACAATCACTCCAGTAAAACCTGCTGCATCTGCAGTCCGAATGATGGTTCCCACATTACCAGGATCTTGCACATCTTCCAAAAACAAGAATTTACCCTGACTAAAGTCAGCTTCTCCTACTTCTTCTTTTTGAACCACCGCAACAATTCCCTGCGGAGTCTGAGAATCCGCTAAATCTAGCAAAATATCCTCTGACACCCAGACAGTTTGCGGAAACGAGGCTAACTGATCTCGGTAATTTTCTAAGGCAAAGATTTTCTCAATCGTCACTCCAGCTTGAACAGCTTCTTCAAACAAGTGCCAGCCTTCAATCAAATAGGCAGACTTGCGGTATTTTTTTTGGTGTAATTTCTTGGCATTTTTTACCGCAGAATTGGCTTTTGAGGTTATAATAGTCATAGAAATATTATAACACAATCAAAGGGGATTGGTATGCAAAAGGTTAGAATGATTGCCCAAGGCAGGGTGCAAGGAGTCGGCTTTCGTTGGGGTGTTTATAGTCTGGCACTTGAAATTGGTGGTATCACAGGTCGGGTATGGAATAACGATGATGGCACAGTGGAAATATTAGCCCAAGCAGACTCATCTGCTATCATGGCGAAATTTATCCAAGAAATCCGAAAAGGACCCACACCTTTTTCAAAAGTCAGCTACTTAGATGTCAAACTGAGCAACTTTCCTCCCTACCCTGACTTTAAAATCGCAAATTAAGTCTCTAGAACTATTGTATATTTTGTAAAAAAACAGTAGAATAGAAAGGTATAATTTTTAAAGAAGGAATAAAAACAGTGAAATCTATTAAACGTTTTGCACTCTCGGCTATGGGAGTGTCTATGCTGCTTGTCTTGACTGGCTGTGTTAGCGTCGATAAAGCAACAGGAGAGCCAACAGGATTTATTTGGAATACTTTCGGAGCGCCTATGGCTGAAGCTATCAAGTACTTCGCTACTGATCAAGGTCTAGGCTTTGGTGTCGCTATCATCATCGTAACCATTATCGTGCGCTTGATTATCTTGCCACTTGGTATCTACCAATCATGGAAGGCAACGCTTCACTCTGAAAAGATGAACGCCCTCAAGCACGTCCTTGAGCCACATCAAACTCGTCTCAAGGAAGCGACTACTCAAGAAGAAAAACTCGAAGCCCAACAAGCTCTCTTTGCCGCTCAAAAAGAACACGGCATCAGCATGTTTGGTGGTGTAGGATGTTTCCCTATCCTCCTTCAAATGCCTTTCTTCTCTGCAATTTACTTTGCTGCCCAACATACTGAAGGGGTTGCTCAAGCAAGCTACCTAGGCATTCCTCTAGGTTCTCCAAGTATGATTTTGGTTGCCTGCGCAGGTGTCCTTTACTATCTTCAATCGCTCCTTTCACTTCACGGAGTAGAAGACGAAACGCAAAGAGAACAAATCAAGAAAATGGCTTACGTGAGCCCAATCACGATTGTTGTCTTCTCCCTTATTTCACCAGCCAGTGTCACACTTTACTGGGTTGTCGGTGGTTTCATGATGATTCTCCAACAGTTTATCGTCAACTATATCGTTCGTCCAAAACTTCGCAAAAAAGTCCGTGAAGAACTGGCAAAGAACCCACCAAAAGCAAGTTCTTTCTCTACACCAAGTGGACGAAAAGACGTTACCCCTGAACAACCAACTGCTATCACAAGCAAGAAAAAACACAAAAATCGCAACGCTGGAAAACAACGTTCAAGATAAAGCTACGTATATTATCCAATAATTAAAAAACGAATGAATGATAAATAGTTTTCATCAACTAGATATCATCATTCGTTTTTATTATCTACCGTTACATCTTATACTAATCGAAAAGTTAAATAGTTTAAAGGCTCACATATAAAAACGATTCAATCATAAATTAACAAGTAACTCACTATGATTTAATACAATTCACAGTCATTAAAACTTCTGCTCCCTCGTCTCTATTTCTAAGCTCAACTCGGCCTTTGTGTAGTTTTGCAACTCTACATACAAAACTAAGTCCAATACCATAATGTTGCTCTTTAACCGATCTAGCTTTATCCATACGATAAAAGAGCTTCCCAAAATTAGTTAAAACTTCCTCTGGAAATTCAGAGCCATTATTCCATATACCTATTTTCAATTCTTTCGCCTCTTGCTCTACCCTAATGTTAATTTTAGGATTCTGTTTATCTGCATACTCCAAAGCATTTGTTAAAATATTTTGTATGGCACGAATCAGAAGAGATGGATTTATATAATAGTTTTCAGTTCCTTTCACATTTTGTTCAAAAGAAAACTTCATCTGATTTTTTATCAAAAAAGAGACTTCTTTCTCTAATTCATTGATAAAATCTGAAGAGGAATACTCCGTCCAACCTGTCTCATCATCATAATAGGTTTTCGAATAGTGAATCAATTGATTGAAATAATCTAGTAACTGTTGACTAGCTCTTTCTATATCTGCTAAGCATTCTTGAGACTGGTCGTTTTCAGTTATCGCCTGCAAAAATTCCACATTTCCCCTAATAATGGTTAAGGGAGTTTTTAAATCATGAGAAGCTGCTGAAACCTGAAACATCAAATCTTCTTTCTGCTGTTTCTCATCAACTATTAATTGTCGAATTCTATCTTGCATCACAATAATCCGATTTCCTGTCTCGCGAAATTCTTTAACCGTTAAACTTTCTGTACATTCCCTCTCCAACCACATACTATTTTCATAAATCAAAGTCATTTCATAACTCAGTTTTTTCAACAATTTTCCAATGTGATAACTTATTAGAACAATCAATAAAACACAAATATATATCCATGATGACACATTAAAAAAGATTGATAGAACACCACTATTTTTTAGAGGTTTCCCGTCTTCATTTATTTGTATAGATACTGAAGCTAAGGGAATAATATAGGCCATTAGTAAGCCAAGACTAAACTGCCAAATAATTCTCCAACAGGTTTCTCGAATTAATTGTCTAAAACTTTTGATTCTACCCATTGATATCCTCCACCATATAAGGTTTTAATTGGATTTAATTGATAAGGTTTCAGCTTTTGACGAATTTGATAAATATACTCTGAAACCGAACGTAAAAGCGCTTCTGAACTTTGTGGATATAGATAATTATAAATTTCCTCAATAGAATATATTTTACTTGGGTTGCTTGCCAAAAGATTCACTATGTCAAATTCCCTCCTTGTCAGAGCAATCTTATCATCGTTTACAAATAGTTCCTTACTATCCGTATATAGTATAAGCTTCCCAATCTTTATTTGATGAACATTTCCTTTAATCCGTTCTTCACGACGTAAGTGCATTTTAACACGTGCTAACAATTCTTGCATACTAAAGGGCTTCATAATATAATCATCAGCACCTGCATTGATTCCAGCTACTAAGTCTTCATCCATATCCTTGGCAGTTATAAAACAGATAGGAACAGTTATCTGTTCGCGAATCATCTGACAGATCTCTAAACCACTAACAGGCATCATAATATCTAATAGAATCAAGTCAAAGCCTGTAAAATCACAAAGATCAATCTCTTCTATCTTATTTCGTATGACTACTTCATATTTTTCATATTCTAGTACTTTTTTTATTAGGCGAAGAATAGCAAGATCATCATCTACAACCAAAATTTTATAAGCCATAACTCACCCTCCTGAATATATTATAGCACTAACTGAGAAAAAGACAGGATATCCCCTGTCTTTAGCGTACATTTTTTCCTATAAGTATCAATATAGCAAATAGAAAAACAATTAATAACCAAACTATTTGTATTCCTAAGCCTTGCCATACTGGATAATAAAGAGACAATGGATAGGTATAAAAACAATTCATACTAGCCAGTAATGGTAAATTTCTAAAAAAAGAACTGAATTGTAATAACATTTGTCCCAACCCCAATAAAAGGGATAAACTGATTCCCAAAATTAAGATAAAAGACTGGGAAATAAATACAAAAATACCACTTAAAAGAGCGAAGGTTAGAATAGAAATACAAGCTGGAAATAGGATTTTCAGAACATTTTTAATATCGCTCAAAAGATTAATATTGTAGTATCCTTGCGCGGTTAGTATACATAATGATATTACAGCGACCAATAATACAATTTCCACACATAATACAATAGCTAGTTTACAGATTATAAATTTCAAACGGTTTGGACAGGTAAGAAAACTGGTACGAAGGCTAGAACCTGTAAATTCTTGACCTATAAATAGAACCGCTAGACTAACGAAACCTGCCTGTCCTAAATAGAGACTTTGCAGTAGCTGTTCCAAAACAAACTGTAGAGTCAACTGGTCTGGCTTACTATTTAAAAAAACAACCATCGCCGGAACACACAGTAATAGAGCACCTATAATCAACCAGTGCCAAGGATTCATAATAAACTTGAGATACTCACTTTTAAGTTGCTCTTTCAACTTATTCACCTCCTCCAATATCTGACTTAAGTAAGCGGTAAATTGCTAAAGCCAAGAATAAGAAGTTCCAACAAAGTAAAAATAAAATATTTTGTACACTATTATGTTCTAAAATTTGAGGAGATGTAGCAATCAATCCTTGCCCCAATGCAACTGGAAGAAATTTTGCAACCGATATATAGTTTGCTAAGAATGTTCCTAAATTGTAGACTTGAGGAAGCAAAAATAATAGAGGAACAATGGCTGTTTTAAATGTCAAAGCCATAATATAGGCTAGCAGTCCCAATAAAGTCCAAGCTATACTGGCTAAAAATATATAGAACCAAACTGTCCCATTTAGTGAAAAAAGTAATAAGCCATCTTGTCCTAAAACATAATGTGTCATGTTAATCGTCAGGAATATTGATAGAAAGGAAATGAAAAAAGAAAATACAAGCCAAACTAATGTTTTTGAAACTAGGAAAGTACTTCGATTTGTAATAGAGAGGAGGCTTGTACGAATAGCAGAGCATTTATACTCCTCGGCTCCGTAAATTGAGCCTAGGATAATCATAATAAAAACACCAAATAAAGTGACATCAAAACCTAAAAATTCAATCGGAGGTATAGCTTCTGCTAATTCTGGATTTGTCTCTGGTGTAGCATGGATACCAACTGAAACAATTTGAGAAGCACCAATATTTGCTAAAAATGTTTGAAATACGAGTATCAAGAATAGTACAATATGAGTAGCTCTCTTATAAAATAATTTCAATATTTCAGAATGAAGAGAGTAAATAAGTGCCATGTCACTTTCCTCCTTCTGTCAAACTAAAGAAGACTTCTTCTAGTGAAGAAAGATTTTTCATCACTTCTTGTAAAGTTCCTTTTATAAGAACTTTTCCTTTATTTATGATAACTACATCATCTGTTACTGCTTCCACTTCCGATAATATATGAGATGATAGCAAGACTGTCTTTCCTTCTTGAGCTTGTTTTTTTATAAACTCTCTAAACCACCGAATTCCTCTTGGATCCAACCCATTAGTCGGTTCATCCAATATCAGATATTGAGGATTTCCTAATAGAGCTGTTGCAATTCCTAATCGTTGTCCTTCTCCTAATGATAATTTCCCAATTTTAGATTTTTTCTTATGACTAATATCCACCATATCCAAGACTTGCTCAATTCGCTGACTGGATATCCCATTACTAGCAGCAACAATTTTCAAATGTTGATAAACAGTCCGATCATCAGGAGCACCGACACTGTCAAATGAAGCTCCTACAGTCTTTAGAGGAAATTTTAATTCCTTATAAGTTTGATCTCCAATTTTGGTAAGTCCAGATGTTGCTTTGTCTAATCCTAATAAAATACGTAAGGTTGAACTTTTACCAGCTCCATTTGGACCCAGGAAAGCAGTCACTCTACCTGCTTTTGCTTCAAAAGAAATATCTTTTAAAATTTGAGTTTGGCCATATGACTTACATAAATTTTTAATGGTAATACTTCGTTCCATGATGTTCTCCTATTCTATTTAATATTTCTAAAAGTAACTATATCTTACACATTCTTTTTCGGATTTTTTTCAGAATTTAGAGAGTAAAAAAGATTTAATACTCAATGAAAATCAAAGAGCAAACTAGGAAGCTAGCCGTAGGTTGCTCAAAGCACTGCTTTGAGGTTGCAGATAGAACTGACGAAGTCAGCTCAAAACATGGGTTTGAGGTTGTGGATGAAACTGACGAAGTCAATAACCATACATACGGCAAGACGACGTTGACGCGGTTTGAAGAGATTTTCGAAGAGTATAAAATTTTGTTTTATTTAATTATGTATATTTATGCAAACTTAAAAGCCCGATGTTTCCATCAGGCTTCTTTTTTATCCATGTACACGTTTCATATAGTCTTGATAACTTTCGGTATCCATGAGTTTTTTAGCGTTCTTGACGCGGTCTGCTGTTGGGGGTTTAACCCCTTCGAGCGAATAAGGGATTCCCAATTCACGCCACTTGAACTCACCCATGGTGTGATAAGGTAGAATTTCAAACTTATCCACATTTTTGAGAGTCTTGACGAACTTCCCAAGTTCAATCAAGTCATCGTCTCTGTCTGTCAATCCTGGAACTAGCACGTGACGAATCCAGACAGGTTTCCCAATATCTGATAGATACTGGGCACAGGCCAAGATATTTTTATTGGTTTGGCTAGTAACGATCTTGTGCTGTTCTTCGTTGATTTCCTTAATATCCAAGAGGACTAAGTCAGTGACAGCCATGAGTTTGTCAAACTTCTCAAGGTAACGTGGTTTATTACGGAATGGAAGGGCACAGGTGTCCAAAGTACAGTGGATTCCTTGTTCCTTAGCCTTGGTAAAGAGGGCAATCAGGAAATCAATCTGCAAGAGGGCTTCTCCCCCACTGACTGTAATCCCACCCTTATTCCCCCAGAAACCGCGGTAGCGCAAGGCCTCTGTCAAGACATCATCTACCGTCCGTTCACGTGATTTATTGGACTCCATCGCCCAAGTATCTGGGTTGTGGCAATACTGGCAACGCATGTGACAGCCCTGCAAAAAGACAATAAAGCGAATACCAGGTCCGTCTACCGAACCAAAGCTCTCCGTTGAATGCACCATTCCTGTCACTTGTCCATAATCAATTGTTTCTTCAGACATATCGTTACCTTCCTTGAAAACGTTTTATAGTTTTATTATATCATGACTTGAAGGAAAAACAAGATTTTTGCCTATTTTTTAGAAAGCAATCTGTTTTTCAATTTCATTTTCAATTAATTATCATTTTATTCTTCAAAATCAAAACCATACAAGGTTGCAAAATAGTCCTCAGGGCGCTCTGCACGGCGGATTTGACGAGCTTTGCCTTCTTCAGTATAAAGGATTTCCGCAGAACGAAGTTTGGCATTGTACTGGTAGCCCATTGAAAATCCGTGAGCACCTGTATCATGAATGACCAGCAAATCACCGATTTCTGTATGAGTCAGTTCACGATTCACTGCAAATTTATCATTGTTTTCACAGAGTGAACCAACCACATCTACCACTTCAGCTGGTCCATCTGGATGGGTCACGTTAGTAATATGATGATAAACTCCGTACATAGCTGGACGCATGAGGTTGACTGCTGATGCATCCACACCTAGATAGGTACGGTAGGTTTTCTTCTTATGAGTAACTCTTGTGACCAAAGCACCGTGAGGGGCTAGCATAAAGCGACCTAATTCGGTGAAAATCTTAACTTGACCAAGATCTGCTGGCGTAAGGACCTCTTCATATACCTTACGAACTCCCTCACCAATCAAGGCAATATCATTTGGCTCCTGGTCTGGACGATAATTGACACCAATACCGCCAGAAAGATTGATAAAGTCTAGCGAAATGCCCAACTTTTCCTTGATTTCAACAGCCAATTCAAAAAGCTGACGCGCCAACTCTGGATAATAGAGATGGGTCACGGTATTGGACGCTAGGAAGGAGTGAATCCCAAAAGTCTTGGCTCCTTTTTCCTTCAAGATGGCAAAAGCTTCAAAGAGCTGGTCCTTGGTCATACCAAACTTGGCTTCTCCAGGATTGTCCATAATGTCTGTTCCCAGTTCAAAAACGCCTCCAGGATTGTAACGACAAGAGATAATTTCTGGAATGCCTGCTGCACGCTCTAGATGTTCAATATCTTCAAAGGCATCCAAGTTAATGGTCGCACCCAATTCACGCGCATAGGCGTATTCCTTGTCTGGCGTGTTGTTTGAAGAGAACATAATCTCAGAACCAGGGAAATCCAGTTTATGACTCATCAAAAGCTCTACATAACTAGAGCAGTCCACGCCACAACCTTCTTCTTGGAGAATTTTCAAAATAGCTGGAGTTGGAGTAGCCTTAACTGCAAAATATTCCTTAAAGCCCTTGTTCCACGAAAAGGCTTGGTTGACGGCTCTTGCCTTCTCACGAATTCCCTTCTCATCATACAAGTGAAAGGGAGTCGGGAACTCGGCAACAATCGCTTCTAAGTCTTCTTTATTGATAAATGGTGTTTTCATATACTTCCTTCTATTCTATTTGCAAAGAAAGGCTGGGACAATCGTTCCAACCTTTAGTTCTATCTCTTATTTATCTTCGTCAAAGATATTGCCAACCTCAACATCGATGTCTTGGTTCTTGACATCAATATTGGTTACCTTCAAGAGTGACTTGTAGTCAAACTGCTTTTCACGTTCTTCTTGGGCATTGTCCGCAAAGACTGCAACACCTGCCAGTTCTGAATCGAACTCCCGCAAGAGACTAATCATCCCGTTGACAGTTCCGCCACCTTTCAAGAAGTCATCCACAATCAAGACACGGCTACCTGCCTTGAGACTGCGTTTTGAAAGGAACATTTTCTCAATGCGGTCACCACTTGAACCGGATACATAGTTGACGCTAACCGTTGAACCTTCGGTAATTTTCAGGTCACGGCGCACAATGACAAAGGGAACATTGAGGACATTGGCAACTGCATTTGCAAGTGGAACCCCCTTAGTCGCTACTGTCATAACCGCGTCAATTTTTTGATCCATAAAGCTCTTGGCAATAATACGACCAATATTTTTCAAGATAGCTGGTGTGCTAAGCAGATCAGACAGGTAGATGTAACCACCTGGCAAGATACGGTCACTTTCTGACAACTTGGCACGCAAGTCCTCAACCATTTCCTTGGCATCATGGCTTGAGATTGATGGTGTGAAAATGACACCACCACCAGCACCAGTTACTGTCTGGATATGACCGATTTCAATTTCCTCAAAGGCGCGTTTGATAATGACGATATCTTCTGAGATGGATGATTTAGCAGATTCATACTTTTCAGCAAAAGTATTGAGACTAGTTAGTTTATAAGGATTATTAATCAAATAGTTGGAAATGACAACCATCCGATCACTTCTTCTTAATTTCATTTCTATTTCCCACTTCATTTAATTTTGATATTTTATCTATTATACCATATTCACATAAAAAAACGAACATTCTTATCCTAAAAAATGCTCATTTTTCTTAAATTATTAATCTAAATCTGGTTTATAGAAGGAACGATTGTCCATAGCGAAGATTTTATTGGTCATCTCTCCCTTATCCACCAAAGCAAGAGCTGTTGACATCATCATCATGCTAGCATCCAGATTGTCAATCATATGGATAATCTCTGCTTCCATAATGCGTGGACGGACTGGGCTTCCATACTCAAGTAGGCCGTGGTGACTGAGGATAACGTGGCGGAGCAGAACGACTTCTTCCTTGGTATCATTGATGCCGAGTTCCATCACTGTCTTGGTAATTTCACTATCAATGAGAGCGATATGCCCAAGGAGATTGCCTCTGACCGTGTACTCAGTCTGGTCTGGTCCTGTTAACTCAATGACTTTAGCTAAGTCATGCAGCATAATCCCCGCATAGAGCAGGCTCTTATTGAGCTGAGGATAGACTTCGCTAATAGCATCTGCCAAACGCACCATGGTCGCCGTATGATAAGCCAAACCCGTTTCAAAGGCATGGTGATTAGTCTTGGCAGCTGGATAGGAGTAAAATTCCTTATCATACTTGGTGTAGAGCTTTCGGACAATCCGTTGCCAAACAGGATTTTCAATTTTAAAAATCATTTGCGACATATAGTCACGGATTTCCTTGACATCAACTGGCGACTTGACCTTGAAATCAGCTGGATCATTGGGTTCACCAGGCTGAGGCAGGCGGAGAGTAATTTGATTGACTTGAGGAGTGTTGTTATAAACTTCTCGGCGTCCTTTCATGTGGACAACCTTACCTGCAGTATAGGCCTCAACGTTATGAGGTTGGGCATCCCAGAGTTTCCCTTCAATCTCGCCACTATCATCTTGGAAGGTAAAGGCTAGGTAGTTTTTCCCAGCTCGAGTTTGCCTCAGGTCAGCTGACTTGATTAGGTAAAAGCCTTCAAACAGCTCATCTTTTTTCATGTGACTAATCTTCATATTCTTCCTCATTTTCTTGGAAATGGAGTAGATCAAGCGCAGGCTCACCTTCTGACAACTCAATGTGACGGAGCGTCCGCTCGATAGCTGTAGTGCGACGGTTTAATAATTCATCAATATTGCCAGAGGCATGTTGAAGATGTTTTTGTGCCTTGACCAGAATACCACCAAACTTGCTAAACTCAGTCTTGACGCTAGCAAGAGTCTTGCTGATATGATCAGCACTCTTTTGGATATTGAGAGTCTTGAAGCCAACTGATAGAGAGTTAAGCAGGGCTGATAGGGTACTTGGACCTGCGACAATAATCTGCTCCTCCCGTCTCAAATCATCAAAGAAGACAGGATTGCGGACGATTTCTGAGTAGAGACCTTCTGTCGGAACAAACAAAACTCCAAAATTGGTCGTCCGAGGCGGTGCTATGTACTTGCTCTTGATATCCTTGGCAAAGCGCTTGACGCTTGCTAAAAGCGATTTACGACAACGTTCAATCTCGTCCCTATCACCTGCTTCATAGGCTTCTTCTAGGCGGTAATAATCTGCCAGTGGAAACTTGGAGTCAATCGGTAGGTAGACGTATTCCTGGTCTCCTTGTCCGGGCAACTTGATGGCATACTCCACTCGTTCACTGGAGTTTTCAACCGTTGCGTATTCTCGTTCATACTGGGCAGGTGTCATGATGTCTTCGATGATTTGCCCCAGTTGCAATTCTCCCAGAATCCCTCGCGTTTTAGTTCCAGAGAGAACCTTGTTGAGGGCGCCAACATCGCGGGCAACTGTCTGCATTTCTCCTAGGCCTCGATTTACCGACTCTAGTTGCTTGGAAACTGTCTCGAAGGAAGCCTGCAAGCGTGTCTGTAAGGTCTTCTCTAACTTTTCCTCGACCGTCTGACGCATTTGTTCCAAGCGTTGCTCATTTGATTCCTGCAGGGCTTGAAGCCGTTGGTCGGTCTTGTCTCTGGTTTGCAAGAGATTATCTGTCATTTCTTGACGAACCTGAGTCAGACCTTGGTGCAATTCAATTCGCACTTCTTGCAAACGGTCACTGACAGCCACTTCCAAATCTTTTTGATCTAACTGACTAGCTTGTCTGGCTTGTTCAAAACGGTAATCCAACTGGTCTGACAAGTGATCTGCCTGATCCTCCAAGCTCTTATTGAGATGTTTTTCCTGCTTATCCTGCCTTTGCCAAATCAGAAAGAGATCAGCTAGGTTGGCAATTAATAATAGAACAAGTAAACTTTCCATCCTACCTCCTGTCCTTACTATGCAGCACAACCACATAGCCATCTGGGCAAGTCACCGACACTTCCTTATCTATATATTCGTTAGAAGCGTACACTTTTTTAAAGAAAAAATTCTCCTCTGTCAACTCATACTTAGCTCCGAGAATAGTCAGCTGGCTATCCCGAACCGGCATAAAGGCAATATAGTCGTAGTCTGAACGAGGCTGTAGCTGACTGGCCCCTTCTGGACAATAGGCAATCAAATTTTGTCCATCTTCAATCTCTATCTGGCGCATATAGGGTGCCAACTTGGGATTACTAGGTAGAAAGACGTTAGCCAGCATATGGTCAATACGACCACCCAAAGCACCGAAAATAGTAACCTGAGCCTGAGGATTTTGTTCAAAGATGGTCAAGAGAGACAATTCCAAATCGGTATCATCTTTTTCTGGTCGGGCTTGGACAAAATACTGGGCACGTTTTTGAATCAACTGACGCTCTTCTGCAGTGACAGAATCAAAATCTCCAACCGCTAGAGCAAGAGGAAGATTTTCTTCCAAGACCCAGAGCGAGCCTCGATCTACACCAACAAAACAATCAAAATCTGTCCGATAATGGCCGCGGTCTCCGCCTGCAAAAACTGCAACCTTAGTCCAGTTGTTTTCTGAGAGTTTGTACTCGCTCATTGACTTCTCCCTTAAAGACATAGGAACCTGCTACAAAAACGGTCGCACCAGCTTCTTTGGCTTGAGCAATAGTTTGGTCATCAATCCCACCATCCACTTCGATTTCAAAGTTCAAACCTTTTTCCTTACGAAGTGCAACCAACTCACGAACCTTATCCATGGTTTCTGGCAGAAAGGCTTGACCACCAAATCCAGGGTTAACTGTCATGACTAGGACTTGGTCAACTAGGTGAAGCACGTGCTTAATGGCCTCAACAGGCGTACCAGGATTGATAACGACTGAAGGCTTGACACCGAGTGAACGAATCTTTTGGAGGGCACCATGAATATGAGGCGTTGCTTCCACATGGATACTGATAATATCCGCACCTGCACGCGCAAAGTCCTCTAAATGATGCTCAGGATTTGACACCATCAAGTGGCAGTCGAAAACCATCTTACTATGATGACGAAGAGATTCGACCACACCCGCACCAAAACTGATTTGCGGTACAAAATGACCATCCATAATATCGATATGGGCATACTCTGCCCCAGTTGCTTCTAGGCGTTTAATTTCACGTTCAAAGTTGGCATAATCTGCTGCCAGAATTGACGGAGCAATCTTGTATTGAGACATAGGTTTCTCCTTATTTTGGAATTTTTTTGCTGACTTTTTTATAGGTTTCTCTGCGATTTTCAATTTCGCTGAGGAATTGCAGGTAGTTATCAAAACGGAAGGTGGCAATGGCGCCCTCTTCAACAGCTGGCTTAACTGCACAGGATGGCTCATGGGTATGGGTACAAGTGCGGAATTTACAGTCTCGGCTAACAGTAGCAATCTCTGGGAAGGACTGATTGAGGTCTTCCGCCGTTGATGCTTCATAATCCAATGATGAAAAACCCGGTGTATCTGCGATTTTACCTCCATTGAGGTTGTAAAAACTAACAGCTCGAGTAGTATGACGACCGCGACCCAGACTGTCTGAGATTTCTCCTGTTTCAAGATTGAGGTCTGGTGCGATTTTATTGAGGAGGGTTGATTTTCCAACACCTGTCTGCCCCATAAAGACTGTAACCTTGCCTGTTAACAAGGGCAAAAGTTCCTCCTTACTGGTCACAAAGTCATAGCCGATGTCACCATAAGTCTGTTCATAAAAATCCAGTTGACCTCTATCTTCCAGCAAGTCCATTTTAGAAATATAAACGATAGGATGAATGCCCTTGTGCTCCAAAAGAACCAAGAACCGATCCAGCAAATTGCTGTTAAAATCAGGTTCTTTGACAGACATGATTACTACAGCTTGATCAATATTGACAATGGGCGGACGGACCAGACTGTTTTTCCGTTCGTGAATCTTGAGAATATAGCCTTCTGAATTTTCCTCGGCAGAGAAATCTACCCAGTCCCCAACATAGGGTGTATGCCCTTTTTTACGGAAATTTCCACGCGCTCGTGTTTGATAAACCTTGCCCTCACTCTCTACATAGTAGAACCCAGCCAAGGCTTTAATGATTTGGCCCTGCATTTTAAAGTCCTTGCCCTTTAAGTGCATCTGCTAGGCTGGCGAATTCTGCCAAGCTGAGAGCTTCCCCACGCACACTTGGTGATAAGCCTGCTTGGTCTAGAGCTTTGGTCAGTTTGTCCTTGACTTCCTCGGTCTTGCCAAAGTAACCTGTCAAATTGTTCCACAAGGTCTTTCGGCGATGGGTAAAACTAGCCTTGGAAACCTTAAAGAAAAAGTTCTCGTCTTCCACTGCTACAGCTGGCTCTGGACGGCGGACCATTTTCAAGATGGCTGAGTCCACATTTGGTGCTGGCACAAAGACAGTCCGAGGCACGATAAAGGCAACCTTGGCAGTCATGTAGTACTGAACCGCAATCGACAAGCTACCATAGGATTTGGTGTTTGGCTGGGCTGAAATGCGGTCCGCCACCTCTTTTTGCATCATGACGACAAATTCACTAAAAGGAATGCCACTCTCGATCAAGTGCATGAGAATAGGCGTCGTGATGTAATAAGGCAAGTTAGCCACTACCTTGATTGGCAGGTCAGGATTCTTAAAATTCTGGATATGTTGCGCCAAGTCAACCTTGAGAATATCCTCGTTGACTACGGTCACATTGTCAAAATCACGCAAGGTATCTGCTAAAATCGGTACCAAACGGTGGTCAATCTCAAAGGCCATGACTTGAGCCGCACGCTCAGCCAAAAACTCCGTCAAGGCACCAATCCCTGGCCCGATTTCGATAATATTGACCTGGTCATCAATTTCAGCCGTATCCACGATCTTTTGAAGGATATTAGTATCCGTCAAGAAATTTTGCCCGAAGGACTTTTTAAAGGTAAAACCGTGACGCTCTAGCACTGCCTTGGTCACGCTATAATCTGCAATTCTCATCTATTCTCTTTTCTATTATCTGTTACTTCTATTGTAACACATTCCCCTTGTATTTTGGAGGTGAAAATCATACCAAAAAACTATCTTTCCTCATGAAGAAAGATAGTCTTGGAAATCTTTAAAAGTGGCCTTAGCGGTTCTCTCGAAACATCCGTTCGAAAAAATCAGCTTCTTGATAACTTCGATTTTCAGGTAGGGTCAAATCTACATCCTCCTCCACATCATCCACTGTCAGTTCAACCGTTTGAGGTAAATTTTTCAAACGATAATGCTTTTGCCTTTGCCCTTCAATGCTAGCAAAATCAAGCAAATAGCCATTTACTCGGATTTGAACCAAAAGGAGATGATTGGTCATATTTTCCATGATGAGAATATCTTCTAAACCACCTCTGGCACTAGGATAATCAGATACCCTGCGAATACGAATTTTTTCACACATGAGCAAGCTCCCTCATATCAATGATTTCATCGGCCTTATTCCAGACTAGGGGATTATGGGTCGCAATGATGATAATTCGATTTTCATCTTTCAAGCCCACCAAGAGATTCATAACCTCCTCTGAATTTTCAGGATCAAGAGCTGCTGTTGGTTCATCTGCCAAAATCAAGGGTGGATTTTTCAAAATAGTCTTCGCAAGGGCAACTCGTTGGGCCTCTCCCCCAGATAAAGTATAAATTTTTTGTTCTAGATCCAAATACCCTAGATTAACCTTTTCTAAAGCCTCCACTTGCCTTTCCAAACGTTCTACTTTTGAAATTTTTTGACCAACAAAGCCCAAATCCAAATTCTCTTTGATTGATTGGTTTTCTAAGAGTCCAAAATTTTGAAAGAGATAGCCCATCTGGTCTCGAAAATACTCACGAGTGGGAATGGTTTTTAAATCTTTCCCCTGATAAAGAACCCTTCCACCATCTATCTTTTCTAGCTTTCCTAAGATATTAAGCAAAGTCGTCTTTCCGCTTCCACTCTTTCCGATTAAGGCATAAACCTTGCCCTTCTCCAGCTTGAGATTTAAACCAGAGAAAATCGCGCGGTCATTAAACTTCTTTTCCAATCCTTGAATATCAATCATCTTATTTTCCTTTCAATACTGCCATGCTACCAGCTTCTTCCTTTTTATCCTGCCTTACTAAAATCAAGAGGGCGTTAAGAGTAAATAAAGCTACAACTAGAGCGCTAATCAAGCTATCTCCTGTCAAAACACTAGATAGGATTAGCCCAAGTAAGAGAACCCCTCCTTGCGCCAGTAAGTACTTGCCATGAAGCTCATAGATTGTCATACCAGAAAGACGTTTAATCATGATCTCCCGTCTAAACTGCTCAAAATAGAGAAGATTCATGGAATCAAATAACAAGATAGCCGTAGACAGGGTCAGAATCGTCCCAATAAGGAGAGAGTAGAACTCCATCCGTTTGTCATTTAGTACCTTGGCAAAAAATAGCTGGCTTTTTACCAAATAAGAGACTTTGTGATACAGACCTTGCTCTTTTAGAGCTGTGATACTATCTCCATATCGATCTAGTTTTAAGGCACTATTAGCCGTAGTTCCCCATAACATTCCTGCAACAGGTCTTGTTCCAGTCGCTTGCGGCGTTAAAACTACAATAATCGGATCTTTTAGGTACTGGTGTGTCGTCTTGTACCCATCGTTATAGAGGAAGCGTTCCTGTCCTGTTTCTGTAAAAGCTAGCGTTACCTGTGGGAGGTAGTGTTTCTGACTCGTCACTTCTACACTTTCAGATGAAAAATTTTGCAGGTAATCTGTAAATAATCCTTGATAGTAGGAAGACTGCTCTCTCAAGCTCTCAGGCAAGATCAGCCCAAACTCTCCCTCAGACAAGTTTTGCATCTTGTCCATAAACTCTGAAGAAATGGTAATCTTTTCTTCTACCAGATAGCGCGGTGAGACATAGATAACATTCCCTGCTGGTGTGTAGTCATTGAGACGATTGCCATCTAGATCCACTTCTGCTCCATCTGAGAATTTGTCAACATTGCTCATAATATAAAAAGAGTCTGTATTGGCTAACCGTTCTTCAGTAAATGTCTGCCACTCACGATTATCCTTACGCATTCCTTCTTCATCGGCAAATGCACTAGACCAACCAAAGGATAGACGGTAACGGTCTGAGGACTGGCTCCATTTATCGCTAGCCTTCTCCATCTCCTGCATTTCACGGTAGTGGGGTAGGAGAGCAGTCGCACTCGAGCCGACCACCAGCACAGCCAAGAGTTGCCCCACCATCATCAATGTCATCATACGTTTGAGAGGGAGTTTCCCTTTCAATAGATCCACCAGACTATTTTCCTGTAAACCAAGTAGATACACGACACTTAATAAGGTAGAAATCCCTGCCAAGGTCAATCCATAAAGTAGAAGACCAATGATGACCAGTTGCACCGTTGCCATAAACAAGGCACCTTGATACCAGAGAATCCCCAATCCCAAAAGACTGGATACCAGCACTGAGCAGATAAGCTGTCTCATATCTTCTAACACTGGTCTGAGAGCCACCCCAAACAAGCTCTCACCAGCGATTAAACGAATCCCTGCCTGACGAAGGGACTTGATCCGATAAATCAGGGTCAGACTCATAAAGGTCAGCAGAAAAATAGCTAGACTCAGTAGTCCCATTGGGGTAGCCGCCAAGAGGACGACCATTGAAAATGACTCTGTTCTATTCGAGACAACACCATTATAACCCAGTTCTTGCAGGGCAGTCTGTAAGCTCACTCTATCCAGACTCCCTGACACAATCAAGTAAGAACCTAATAAATCACTCGTTTCGGCACTCTCCTTGGAGGAAATGGTCAAACCTTCTGGAAGTTCTCCCTGGCCATAAGTGGCATAGGTAAAGCGTGTTTCTCCAGCTTCATTTGGTTCAACAATCCGTCGGGCGATGAGACTATTTTGCTCTACCGCCAAGCTACTCAAAGCCTCTGTCACCTCTTCGCGACTAGCTATTGGCTGGTCTAGCCCAGTACCCATCACGTCAACAGAGGGATAGTTTCCAAATAAAATCTCTTCTCGATGATCAACGGAATTTATCACCATATAAAGCGATACCAATACCATTGAAATCAAAATAAATAAGCGTTTCATCATTTCCTCCAAAAAGTTACTTGGTCACTTAGTGAGAAGATGACCAAGTAAAGCATCGTTATCAATTCACCCAGAAATATTTTTACTTTCTCGTGTGTAATTTTTAATAGTTATAGTAGAAACTTACTTGCTCGGCCCACGCAGTACGAATCCAAGCTCGAGATGTTCCCCCTGCATTAGCATATCCCTTATCAGATGAACTATTCCATCTGCTGGAAACCGTTGAACTATGGTATTTTGACGGATGATAGTAGTTTGAGTACGCACCGCCGTTAGCTGAACCATACGTCCAGACACCACCTCCTGGATACTTAACCGCGGCCGATACTACTGCTACACTTCCACCTAATGTTGCTGCAATGCTCGCTACAAGGGCTAATTTTTTAACTGTTTGTTTCATATTGATACTCCTCTATTTTTGATTACAAGATTGTTGAGTTACTTGCCCCTCTTTCCATTATCAACGTTGATACTATTATATTACCAAATGATATTCTAAAATTATTTGTTTTTCTCTAAATTGTCAAAATAACACCCTGAAATGAACTTTTATAGTCATTATACTCCATCTTTATCACACTACCAAGGACATCAATGTCCTTAAAATAGAACCATTTCGTGTCATTTTTAGCTTATATCTAAAAAAACAGTTCTAAAGACGAACTTTAGAACTGTTTCAATACAAGAACAAGGACATTTTTGTCATTGTTTCACTATGTTTATAAATATTTTTTTACATCCTCTTGCCATTCCTCTGTCAATTTCTTTACTAGAAATTCATCTCCAATTAGCTGCGCAAATGTTTTAGAAGACTGATAAAATGATTCAGCTAAACTAAAATCTCTTTCTTCTCTTAATGCTTGCTTCCACAAAAACATAAATACAAGAGGTTTCTTTTGATAATCTTGAGTTTTATCCATAATTTCTTGTAAACACGATAGATAATCATTAAAGCAATCAGTTACTCCTACCTTTTCAAGACAACACATTCCTGAAATAAGAGTATCTCTAATTATAAAGAAGTTTTCTAATTGAGTTACCTTCTTCTGTTCTAAAAGAAAGAACATTAGCTTTTCGATTTGATTCACAAATTTGGCAAGATCTTTTCTAATGAGTATTTGATAAAAAACAAACGAATCAACAACATATCATTTATTGAATAAGCTTCTTTTTCTATAATCTGAGGCATATGTTCCTCAAGTATTAACTCTGCATATTCAGGCCTTCTAGTTCTAGAAGTATCCAAACACGCCTGCAATACTTCACATGCTAATTGTTCCTCTTTAGGAAGATTATCAAAGTATGTTTTATAAATCTCTTCCAAACACGCTTCTTTCTTATCGTACTCCTCTTCTTTACCATAGATTGGTTCACGTAAAATCTGGTATTTCAATTCTAAATAAGCAGGAGGAAGAGCTGAAAAATCCGGCATAAGGCTATAAGCTGGAACTCCTAAACGGCGAGCAATATAGTCTAACTTGGGCAAACCCGGTTGCGAAGCTCCACTTTCAATTCGCGACAGTTGACGAACTGTCAGTTCTTGCTCATCTCCACAAAAATCTGGACGACTAATTCCTTTTTCTATCCGAATCTCTTTAATTTTTTGACCAATTAACATCAGACGCCTCCTCTTCTACCTGCTTCGAAAAATACTGTGAAACTTAAAAAATTGTAACGGCTACATCTTTCCTACTCATAAGATTTCATAGCTTCTTCCACTTCTGCCAAAGTAACCCCAAACAACTCTAGGCGTTTGAGGAGTTGCTTGCCGTTGGAATAGCCGATTCGGAGAGCCTCTCCCAGATATTCTCGGCGCTTACGGCTGTCTGCCCCTGCTAGAAAACCAAGGCGAATCAAGTCGCTACGACTGATGTCAAACTGGCTCTCATGTTCAAATTGTTCTGTCACCTGAGCTAGAGCCGTTTTCAGATCTTCATAGCTGGCATGCTCAATTCCCAGAGAACGGCCCTTGGTCTTGGACTTGGGAACAGCTTCATCTCGTTTGAGGAAGGCATGCTGAACTGTTGGAATGGCCGTCATAATCATGCGACGAATCCGCTCCCCATTAAAATCTGGGTCTGTAAAGACAATGACTCCATGACGTTGGTGCAGGCGCTGAATCCGCTCTATATCCTGCTCATTGATGGCAGAACCTCGTGTCTCATAGGTCTCTACATCGAAGTAACGTTTGAGATTGGCCGTATCATCGCGACCTTCGACCACGATGACTTGAGAAATTTTTTCTTTCATTACTTGCTGTCCAATCCAAAAATTCGTTCTGCATTTGCAGTCGTTGCTGCCGCTAGCTCTTCTGTCGTCATACCACGCAAGTCGGCGATAAAGTCCACTACATAGCGAGTGTAGGCTGTTTTATTTTCACGACCACGCTTGGGTACAGGTGCTAAGTAAGGCGCATCCGTTTCCACCAAAATCTTGTCCAAAGGTAACTCTTTAGCTGCTTCTTGGATATCAGTTGCTTTCTTAAAAGTCACCACTCCTGAGAAGGAAATGGTCATGCCCAGCTCGACAAATTTCTCTGCCCATTCAAGAGTTCCTGAGAAAGAATGCATGATACCACCACGAGGACCAACTCCCTCGCTCTTGATAATCTCATAGGTGTCTTCCAGCGCATCACGGGTATGAACAACAAAAGGCAAATCCAAGTCCTTAGATAGCTGGATCTGACGACGAAAAACCTGCTCCTGCACTTCTTTTGGCGCTGTCATCCAATGGTAGTCCAATCCAATTTCACCTAAAGCCACAACCTTGGGATGCTTGAGCTTATCAAGCAAGTAGGCTTCAATCTCCTCCGTGTAAGTCCCTGCTTCTGTCGGATGCCAACCGATAGTCGCATAGAGCTGGTCATACTCATCTACCAACTCCAAGGCACGCTCAATCGTCGGTTCATCAAAACCAACAATATTCATCTGTGTCACCCCCATCTCAGCAGCCAAGGCAATTTCTTCTGCCTCACGACCCGAAAATTCTTCTACATTCAAGTGTGTATGTGTATCAAAAATCATCTCTTCTAACCTCGTTTTCTATCTACTATTATAGCAAAAAAACTGACCTCTCTCCTCATCTGAAAAAAATATTCTAAAACCCATCATCATCTCTTGACGCTCTTTTTCCAAAGCAGTATAATAACACTTATTGAATTTTTCAACAAAGGAAACAACTATGTTTACAAAATTAAAACAGACCTTTATCGGTCGTCCTCTTAAGTCCTTAACAGAAGGCGAGGGAGGTCTGCTGGGAAAAATGCAGGCACTGGCCATGTTGTCAAGCGACGCTCTGTCCTCCATCGCCTATGGACCTGAGCAAGTAGTCCTCGTCTTGGCTAGTCTCTCTCCTCTTGCGATATGGTGGAGCCTTCCTATCGGCCTCTTTGTCCTCCTGCTCCTAGCTAGCCTGACCGTTTCCTACCGTCAAATCATCCATGCCTACCCTCAAGGGGGAGGGGCATATATGGTTACTCGAGAAAATCTATCTCCCCAACTTGGCTTGATCGCTGGAGGTAGTCTTCTGGTTGACTATATGCTGACCGTAGCGGTATCTGTTGCATCTGGAGCTGACGCTATCACAGCAGCTCTCCCTGCTCTTCACCCTTACAACCTCCACATCTCCATTTTTCTGGTTTGCTTGCTCATGCTCATGAACTTACGGGGCTTAAAAGAATCTGCCAGTTCACTGATGATTCCTGTCTATCTCTTTATCATCAGTACTGTCTTTCTATTACTCTATGGAATCTTTCAACTAATGACAGGTTCTCTCAGCTATCAGGCAACTTCACCTATTGGGCATGCTGTTCCGAGCCTGTCTATCGTTCTCATTCTAAGAGCTTTTACCAGCGGATCTGCCTCTCTGACAGGGGTTGAAGCTATTTCAAATGCCGTTCCCTTTTTCAAGGCTCCAAAAGAAAAGAATGCCGCTCAAACCTTGACCATTATGTCACTGATTTTAGGTTTCCTTTTTGCTGGTATCACCTTCCTAAACTACTGGATGGGGATTATGCCTCAACACGGAGAAACTATTCTTTCACAGATGGCTCAAGGTATTCTTGGTAATTCCTTCTTAGGCCACCTTGGGTATTATATCTTCCAATTCTCCACAGCCTTGATTTTAGCCGTAGCTGCAAATACTGGCTTTTCGGCCTTCCCTATGCTGGCTTACAATATGGCTAAAAACAAATACATGCCCCATCTCTTTATGGAAAAAGGAGACCGCCTAGGCTACTCCAATGGAATTTTAACTCTGGCTTTTGGGGCTATGATTCTTCTTCTCATTTTTAATGGGAATACTGAACGTTTGATTCCTCTTTATACTATCGGGGTCTTCGTTCCCTTCGCCCTATCTCAGACTGGGATGATTCGTCATTGGAAAAAGGAAAAAGGGGTCAACTTCTTAAAACCTGCTCTTGCTAATATCCTTGGAGCAATCATTTGCTACGCGATTGTACTAATCTTGCTCTTTTTCCGTCTCAGTGATATCTGGCCCTTCTTCCCGATTATTCTCGTACTCACCCTACTCTTCTTGGCAATTCACAGTCACTACCAAAAAGTAGCCCAACAACTGCGACTCTATGAAGGAGTCGAAAAACGTACTTACGACGGCAATCTGGTTCTGGTTCTAGTGGGAAATGTCACCCGAGTCAGCGTCGGAGCCATTAACTACGCTCAAAGTATTGGTGACGAAGTCCTAGCCATACATATTTCTACCAAGGAAACAGCAGAAAAAGATCAAGAAATTCTCCAAGAATTTGCCGATTACTTCCCAACCATTACTCTGAAAAATATCAAGACTAGCTATCGCGACATCATCACCCCTACTGTCAAGTATGTCAAGCGGATTTCTGAGGAAGCACAGAAAAAGAACTATACAGTCACTGTCCTCGTTCCTCAGTTTATCCCTAATAAACCTTGGCAGAATATCCTACACAATCAGATGAGTCTCAAACTCAAATACGCCCTTCGTTGGCACCAAGACGTTGTTGTCGCTAGCTACTCTTATCACTTAAAAGAATAAAGAAAAGGCCCTACCAGAACCAAGAAGCGTCTGGTAGGACCTTTTTTCTGAATCCAGTCACTAGGCTTATACTCCTCGAAAATCTCTTCAAACCACGTCAGCTTCACCTTGCCGTAGGTATGGTTACTGACTTCGTCAGTTCTATCCACAACCTCAAAACAGTGTTTTGAGCTGACTTCGTCAGTTCTATCCACAACCTCAAAGCAGTGCTTTGAGCAGCCTGTTGCTAGCTTTCTAGTTTGCTCTTTGATTTTCATTGAGTATTAACTGAAAAGAATGACTAGGCATATTATTGAATGTGGTTAGCTAAATCTTCCTGAGCTTTTTTATTTGACTCAGCTTTTTCTTTTAGCCATTTTTCATAGAGTTCTTGGTACTGTTTAGCAGTTACTGGCTCTTTTTGCAATTCAACATATTTGTAGTTGTCCGCATTTCCCTTATGACCAACGAATGAGAATGGACCTGTAAACGGTACAGTCTTACGGAAGATTGGATTAGCTCCACCACTTTGAACTGGTAGGAAGAGGGCGCTATCTGTCAACCAAGCTTGGGCTTCAGCATATTTTTCATAGCGAGCTTGAGTATCTGTGATTTCCGAATCTGCCTGATCCAAGAGTTTCTTATAGTCAGCAAGACCAATCTTATCCTTAACTTCCTTGTCTTTTCCTTCAGACAAGCCCATGTTTTTCAACTGAGAACCAGTCTCTGGATCTAAAATCGCTAGGTAAGTCTTCGGATCTGAGTAGTCTCCACCCCATCCTGAGACGTCAATATCGTAGTCTTTTTGTTCTGCTGTATCTGCAAAGTAGGTTGCCTGATCTTTTTCATCTGGAGAAAGTTGGATAACATCGATGACAACATTATCCTTACCAAGAGTGGCTTCTACTGTTTGCTTGAGAGAGCCAGCCTGTTGCACATCTAACTTAGCAGTCTGGTCAACTGGCATATCCAAATGAATTGGGAAGGTTACTCCCTGAGCTTGCAGACTTTCTTTAGCCTTAGCAAATTTCTCTTTGGCCTTGTCAGGGTTCAAGAAGGCTTGCTTACCATCGTTTAGGTTGATATTTGCCCAATCTTTACCGTAGTTGACAATTTTTTCATTGACAATATCACCGAAGTTCTTATCGCCAACTTGGACAAAGTTACTTGGTGTAATCGTGTTACGCAAGATACGGTCTGCTCCATCTTCACCATTTGTCTGCGCTGCATAGGCATGACGGTCAAAGGCAAAATTGATAGCCTGACGGAAATCTTTATTTTGCATAGCTGCGCGTGAATCTGTCTTTTCCTTATCAGACTGTTTCATAGTCTGCTTGTAGCTTTGACGATTAACGTTGAAAAGATAATAGAAAGTAACTGAGTTTTGCGGTGTATAGGTAATCTTGTCCTCATTGCCCTTCTTAAGTTCAGCAAAGACTGAACTTGTTGGGAAAATACGACCATCCGTATAGTTACCATCCAAGAAACCTCTAGCAATGCTGTCTTGGTCAGAACCGTCAAAGAAAGAGAGCTTCACTTTCTCAATTTTGACATTGTCCTTATCCCAATAGTTAGGATTTTTATCAAATTCAATCAAAGATTTTGATGTGAAGGACTTAAACAAGTAAGGACCATTTGACAAGATACTTGATGGCGTCACACTTCCAAATTCATCTCCATTAGACTTCAAGAAGGCTTCGTTTACAGGACTAAGGATACTTGCTGTTGTTTTAGAGTTCCAATAAGTCTCAGGTTGGTTGAGGGTGTATTGGAGTGTGTAATCATCCACTGCCTTAACACCAACAGTTCCAAAATCGGATGTTTTCCCTTCAACATAGTCAGCTAGCCCTTTGATAGAGTCTTGTACCAAGTACAAGTTTTCAGCCTTTTTATCAGCCGCATACTTGAGACCAGTCACAAAGTCATGAGCTGTTACATCCGCATACTCTTCTCCTTCAGAAGTGTACCATTTAGCCCCCTGACGGATCTTATAAGTGTAGGTTAAACCATCTTTTGACACTGTCCATGACTCAGCCATAGAGGGAATGAGATTGCCATACTGGTCATTTTCCAACAAACCATCAATCAAGTTGGTTGTGATACTAGATGTAGAATCTCGTGTAGAGGTAATATAATCCAAGGTATCTGGGTTATTGACAAAGATATAAGAGTAAGTCTTGTCTGCATTACTTGATTGAGATGATCCACACGCTGCTAAAGCTAGACCTGCTGTCAAAGCCATAGCTCCAAAAAGCATAACTTTTGATTTCTTCATGATTATTCTCCAATTTTACAGTATGTGAAATATTATACACTATTCAAGCAAAAATATAAAGTTTTTTGTACTTTTTTACAAAAATAAAAATCAGTAGACTCGAGTTCCTACTGATTTTTGATAGAATTCGTTTGGATTATGCAGCCAAAACTTTGCGTCCTTTACGACGACGAGCTGCCAATACGCGACGACCGTTTTTAGTTGACATACGGTTACGGAATCCGTGTTTGCGCGCACGACGAAGTTTACTTGGTTGATAAGTACGTTTCACGATGAATACCTCCTCATAGATTTTGTATTCGTTTAGCCGGCTATAAAGTGATCAGTTACTAAACATACTTTACTATTCTATCTGATTCTTTCACTTTTGTCAATAGCTCTAGGCAAATGTTTCCAGCTTTTTCGAATGTAAGCCCTATCTACGATACTGTTTCAAGAAACGAGTCATCTTTTCTTGGATTTGGGCTAGTTCATCAACACGAGGAAGGTAAACGATACGGAAGTGGTCTGGTTCCTGCCAGTTGAAGCCTCGACCATGAACCAAGAGGACCTTTTCCTGTTTCAAGAAATTAAGGACAAACTGCTCATCATCATCGATACGGTACATATTGCGGTCGATTTTAGGGAAGATATAGAGTCCCGCCTTGGGTTTAACCGCAGACAAACCTGGAATATCTTGAATGGCATTGTAGATGAAGTTTCTTTGCTCGTAAATTCGTCCACCAGGAAGGAGCAATTCATCGACTGATTGGTGACCACCCAAGGAAGTTTGTACGACTTGTTGGGCCAAAACGTTAGAACAAAGGCGCATATTGGACAGCATATTGAGCCCTTCGATATAGCCCTTGACATGAGTCTTAGGTCCAGACAAGACCATCCAACCCACACGGAAACCAGCAATACGGTGGGATTTTGATAGACCATTCATGCTAACACAGAAGACATCTGGTGCCAAGCTCGCCACAGGCGTATGCACATGTCCATCCATGACCATGCGGTCGTAAATTTCATCCGCAAAGATAATCAAATCATTTTGACGGGCAATCTCAATAATCTCCAACAAGAGTTCCTTAGGATAAAGGGCTCCAGTTGGGTTGTTTGGATTGATAAGGACGATTGCCTTGGTATTGGAAGTAATTTTTGACTTGATATCGTCAATATCTGGGTACCATTCTGCAGCTTCATCACAGATATAGTGAACAGCATTTCCTCCAGCTAGACTGACAGCGGCCGTCCAGAGAGGATAGTCTGGCATTGGAACTAAGACTTCATCCCCATTGTCCAAAAGCCCCTGCATAGACATGACAATCAACTCACTGACACCATTTCCAAGGTAGATATCATCAATATCTACGTTTGGGAATTTCTTCAGTTGACAATACTGCATGATAGCTTTACGGGCTGAGAAAATCCCCTTGGAGTCAGAATAACCTTCACTATCACGCGCATTCATAATCAAGTCATGAATGACTTCGTCTGGCGCTGTAAAACCAAATTCTGCTGGATTTCCTGTATTCAGACGTAAAATCTTTTCTCCGTTTGCTCGCATCCGCATGGCTTCTTCCAAAACAGGGCCACGGATATCATAAGCAACATGCTCTAACTTACTAGACTTGTTATATTCTTTCATCTTGTTTCCTCAATTCTTCAGGATAGTAACATTATACCACTAGAAAGAGAATGCGACAAGTTTACTGAAATATGTTACTAGGTTCATATAGAAGAAAAACCTCACTAAAAGCGAGGTCAAGACAGTGGAGATAGCAGGTGTTTTGCAAAGACACATCACATACCAAAAGATAAACCTAGAAAAAGCAAGCCTAAAAAGGAATCATAGAGAAAATTGAACATGATGAAAAGCCACCATATCATCAAGTAATCCCAACGACCACTTCGTTTTGCAACCAGGAATAATAGCAAATGGTAGAGTAGGTGAAAGACTAAAAAGCCAACAAAACCTGGATAGAGAAGCGGAATCAACCTATCTAATTGCCAAATCATAATCACTTCTACCAAGACCGACACTAGGATGATTCCATAATAAAGGAAATTTGATTTTTGAAAAGCGTTTTTCATCATTATCCCTCCCTTCACTTATTTCCTGCTATCCTTTCTTTTATTTTATCATATATTTATATAGATTTTAAGCGCTAACATTCTTTCGAAAAATACTTTTTTTGCTTTACTTCTATAGTGAAAAGGTTTACAATTATAGTAAGAAAATTTCAGGAGGTTTCATTATGGCACAACGTTACCAAAATATCATGGTCGCAATCGATGGTTCTAAAGAAGCGGACTTGGCTTTTGTCAAGGGAGTTCATTCTGCTCTACGAAACGACGCTAAACTCACCATCGCACATGTCATTGACACACGCGCACTCCAAAGCGTATCCACCTTTGATGCTGAAGTTTACGAAGAACTCCAAGTCGACGCTGAAAGTCTGATGAAAGAGTACGAAAAACGTGCTAAAGATGCTGGTGTGGCAGATGTTCATATCGTCATTGAAATGGGAAATCCAAAGACCCTATTGGCACGTACTATTCCTGATGCTGAGGAAGTGGACCTCATCCTCGTTGGCGCAACTGGTCTCAACGCCTTTGAACGCCTCTTGGTCGGCTCTTCATCTGAATACATTCTCCGCCATGCTAAGGTCGATTTGCTGGTTGTGAGAGAACAAGAAAAGACCTTATAATCACGAAGAAAAGGAGCCAAAAGCTCCTTTTTGTTTACTGTTTATTTCTCTCTTTATGGCGTTCATAAGCCTTGAGCTGACGCTGCAGTTCCTTTTTAATAGCAGGTTCTGGAGCATATTTTTCTTCCCAATCATCTGGCTTTAAGATTTTGTGGGTCACTGGATCAAAATGAGCCTTGCCATCTGGGAAAATTTTCCCCATATTGGCCTGATGGACAATATCAAAAATACGTTCTGGGTCCACCCCCATCAAGACAAAACTACCGTAGGTAAAGTAAAGCGTGTCAATCAAAGCATCCACTTGCCCCACCAAATCTTCCTGGGCTGGCGTCTTCTTGGCCACTTTATCTGCTGCCTTATCAAGGGCCTGATGAAGTTGCGATATAGCTTGACCAAAATCCTCTTCAGAAGGACTGGCTGCTCGAACAAACTCCACCAATTCTTCTATTTTAAAACCAGCCCTGTGGGTTGCACCTTCTAAATCCCAAACTCGAGGTTCTTCTTGGGTCCGTTCATCCATCATGTGGTGGAAGGTCTTGACCTTATTGAAGTGATAGTCACGGCTGACAAAGACTTTTTCTGAGGCCAGAACACCGAAATGTTCCAAGGCCTTATGGATTCCATCTTGCTGATTGCTGGTGGTAATGTGCTTAGCCACTTCCTTGACACTGCTACTACCATTTCCCATAGCAACAGACATACCGACACCTGCCAGCATTTCTAGGTCGTTATCTGAGTCACCAAAGGCCATGACTTGGTTGAGGTCAAAACCATATTCTTTCCCAACTCGACGAATACCTTCCAATTTAGAATTTCCTTGATTAATGACATCCGCAGCAAAAGGATTGCTACGTGTCAATTTCAAGTCTTCAAAATCAGCCGCTGCCTTCTCAGATTCCTCTGGCGTCATCAGCATCAAGACTTGGTAGATAGGCTGATTCATCAGATGAAGCAGGTCTTCTTCCTTTTGGGGAACAACCTTGCTGACCATACGATTAAAGGAATGACTCACTGTCCGAGTTAAAACTGAGGGAACGAAGCGACTGATTCGTTGAGAAAAAGAACCCAGACCAAAGGACATGATTTTGGAACCCAGCATGGCATCCTTGGTCCCTAGGGCAATCTCCTTGCCCTCTTTTTTAGCATAAGTAATGAGGTGACGCAAATGTAACTTGGAAATAGGGCTCGTGAACAAGACTCTGTCTTTAGTAAAGATATACTGGCCATTGTAGGTTACCGCAAAGTCCAGATCCAAATCGTCCATCAATTCCTTAACAAAAAAAGGTCCTCGACCTGTCGCTACGCCGACAAGTACCCCTTGTTCTTTGACAATTTTAATCGCGTCCTTAGTGGATTTCAAAACACTCTTGCGATCGTTGACCAAGGTTCCATCGATATCAAAAAAAACAGCTTTGACTTCCATCCTATCCCAATCTCCCCTTTTGTGATACAATGATTATACCACATTTCAGAAAGAGTGAGTAAATCATGCCTAAGAAAATCCTTGTTTTACATACAGGTGGGACTATTTCCATGCAGGCCGATGCTTCTGGCGCTGTTGTGACGAGTTCAGATAATCCCATGAACCATGTATCCAACCCACTTGAAGGAATCCAAGTCCACGCCTTGGACTTTTTTAACCTACCAAGCCCCCATATCAAACCCAAGCATATGCTGGCCCTCTACCAAAAAATTAAGGAGGAAGCTGCTAACTACGATGGGGTGGTGATCACACACGGAACCGATACTTTAGAGGAAACAGCTTATTTCCTTGATACCATGGAAGTTCCCCATATGCCTATCGTTCTAACAGGTGCCATGCGCAGCTCCAATGAACTCGGCAGTGACGGTGTTTATAACTATCTGAGTGCTTTAAGAGTGGCTAGCGATGACAAGGCTGCTGACAAAGGAGTTTTAGTCGTTATGAACGATGAAATCCATGCCGCCAAGTATGTTACCAAAACACATACGACCAATGTCAGTACCTTCCAGACTCCAACACATGGCCCCCTTGGTCTCATCATGAAACAGGAAATACTCTACTTTAAAACAGCTGAACCCCGCGTCCGCTTTGACCTCGATCACATACAAGGCTTAGTCCCTATCATCTCTGCTTATGCTGGTATGACAGATGAGCTGATTGATATGCTGGATTTGGAACAATTGGACGGTTTGATTATCCAAGCCTTCGGAGCTGGTAATATTCCCAAAGAAACGGCTCAAAAATTAGAAAGCCTTCTGCAAAAAGGAATCCCAGTCGCCCTGGTTTCACGATGTTTTAACGGTATCGCTGAGCCTGTTTATGCCTACCAAGGTGGGGGCGTGCAGTTGCAAAAGGCAGGTGTCTTCTTTGTTAAAGAACTCAATGCCCAAAAAGCCCGCTTGAAACTCCTCATTGCCCTCAATGCCGGACTAACAGGACAGGCTTTGAAAGACTATATGGAAGGGTAAGTCTCTTCTCCAGAACGCAAAATCAGGAAATCTACACGACTCCCTGATTTTTTCTATTTACGTTTTCGTGTTGAGCGACGTTCTGTCAAACCATGAGGTAAGAGAACTTCACGTTCTTCCAACTCTTCCT
>CAUQIP010000003.1:0-99360 GCA_963518235.1 uncultured Streptococcus sp.
TCATCGGTTACCGATTACGTTCCTTACGGTTCGTGAGAGGAGGTGAAACTAATGAACCTTGCCCCAGAGCTCGTTCTTACTATTGTAGCGGACGTCATAGCAGGAATTATCTTGTATTTCGTCTGCAAATGGCTAGATGGTAAGAAGTAGACCGAATGACTAGCCTATAAACACCCGTTAAATCGCTAAGATACGTCAAAAAATCCCTTAACTACTGCAATAGTTAAGGGATTTGGTGTTCTAATGAACCTTACCCATTAAATTTATTCTAACACACAAGCGCTAAGATTTCAAGAATTTTATTCATTGTTTAAAGTTCCTTAGGTATCTGAAAGGTATATAATGAAGTTACCATCTAGTACCCAAAGACCGACTAGCTCCTATGAACTAGTCGGTTTCTCATCAATGCGCCAACATTTCTTGAGCGATTTCTTGACCAGATAGATTATCTGGGTAGTAGGTTGGCCAGTTGTCCATTTCTTCAAAGAGGGCTTCTTGGCTTGTTCCTCCAAAGAAGATATGGAAATGTTCTGCCTTAACTGGGGCGATATTGTGGTCACTAAACTGAACATACTTGAACTGTCCAGCATCAGCATCTGTCGCTTCAAAGAGGAAGCGCACACCACGATTGCCTTTCTTATAAGTCAAGATTTTCTTACCAACATACTTGTAAGTATGTTTCTTACTTTGTCCACCTTGAACAAATTCCATAGTGTTATCAGTGATATTAATCTTAGTCACATCTGTCTGATAGCCTTTTGTATAGTAGGCCTTGTACTCAGCCGGAGTCATCTTACCAGTCAACTTAGCCTTGTAGTCAAAGACTTGGTCAAAAGTACCATCTTCAAGGAAAGGATAAACTGATTGCCAGTTACCTGCATAGTCACTCAAGGTGCGGTTCTTGACAGCTGTATCCTCAAAGTAACCATTTTGAACTGTCTTGGTATCCTCTGCCTTTTCAGGCTCGATTGCTGGGCCTTCTTGGTCCGTTGTTTGTTTCAAAGCCTTGAGGTTTTTCTCCATGATAGAGATGTAATTTTCTCCAGCCTTGGTGTCCTCTTCTGTCAGACTTTCTAAAGGATTGAGGACATCTGTTTTGACACCTGCCTCTTTTGAAAGTGTGTTAGCAAGGGCTTGTGAGGCATTTTCTTCAAAGTAGATATAGGCAATTTTATTTTTCTTGACGTACTCTGTCAATTCTGCCAGACGTGCAGCTGATGGCTCTGCATCTGGAGAAAGTCCTGAGATAGCGACTTGTTTGAGCCCATAGTCTAAAGCGAGATAGTTAAAGGCTGCGTGTTGCGTTACAAAGCCCTTTTGTTTGGCTTGAGACAAGCCTTCTGCATAAGCCTTATCCAAGGCTTGTAATTTTTCGATATAGGCAGCAGCATTCTTCTCAAAGGTATCTTTTTTATCCGGATAATCTGCTGATAGGCTATCACGGATGTGCTCTACAAGTTTAATAGCACGAACTGGTGATAACCAAACATGGGGATCGTACTCATGGTGATGACCTTCTTCGCCATGGTCATGGTCTCCCTCTTCTTCCTCGCCACCTGGCAAGAGCAACATATCGCCTGTCGCCTTAATGGTTTTGACCTTTTTCTTATCCAAGGTATCTAGCAATTTAGGGACCCATGTTTCCATGTTTTCATTTTCATAAACGAAGGTATCTGCATCTTGGATTTTGGCAACTGCCTTGGCAGAAGGTTCATATTCATGGGGTTCTGTACCAGCACCGATAAGGAGTTCTACATTAGCAGTATCTCCTGCGACTTGCTTAGTAAATTCATAGACAGGGTAAAAGGTTGTCACGATATTTAGTTTGCCATCTGCCTGCTTTTGATTGGAACAAGCCACTAAAAACAGGGCACATAGACTGGCTAGCAATAAGCTAATTTTTTTCACATTAGTCTCCTATTTGATAAAACGTCTTACTAAACTGATCAGTAAAAAGACAGTTACAAAAATAATAGTAATACTTGCGCTTGCAGGTGTTTCTGCATAGTAGGAAATGTAGAGTCCTGCCACCATTCCCAAAAATCCAATAGCACTGGCAAGCAGCATAACCGATTTAAAGTTTTTCCCCAGACGCAGGGCAATACTAGCTGGCAAGACCATGATGGTCGATACCAAAAGAGCTCCTGCTGCTGGAATCATAAGGGCAATGGCCACCCCTGTTACCATGTTAAAAAGAATGGACATGGTACGAACTGGCAAGCCATCCACAAAGGCCGTATCCTCATCAAAGGTCAAGATATACATTGGACGAAGGAAGAGGAAGGTCAACATCAAAACAACCGCCGCAATGACAAAGAGGGAAATGACCTGCTCTTCGCTGATAGTCACAATCGAACCAAAAAGGTACTGGTCCAAACTCATAGAACTCGAGCTTTTGCCCTTGCTCATGACAATCAGAGAAACAGCCAAACCTGTTGACATGAGGATAGCTGTCCCAATTTCCATAAAGCTCTTGTAAACCGTACGGAGATACTCCAGAAAGACTGCCGCAATCAAGACAATGGCAATAGTGGAAATAGTCGGAGAAATCCCCAGAACCAGACCAAAGGCTACACCCGAAAGTGAGACGTGGCTGAGGGTATCACTCATCAAACTCTGACGACGCAAGATAAGGAAAGTTCCAAGAACTGGCGAGAAAAGACTCATGGCAATAACGGCCAGAAAAGCTCGTTGCATAAAGTCATAAGATAACAAACTAAGCATGGCCCACCTCCTGATCATTCTCATGAACGTTGAAACAACGCCATGGCGAATCTTGGTTACGAACTAGATGAATATTGCGGTCCGCATAGTCCTTAACTTCTTCAGGGTCATGGGTAATCATCAAAACAGCCTTGCCGTGATGATGGGCGCTGTGGTGCATGAGTTCGTAAAATTCATTTTTACTTCCCGCATCCATCCCCGTTGTCGGCTCATCTAGGATAAATACATCTGGATCCGAAGCAAACATACGCGCGATTACCGCTCTCTGCTTTTGGCCCCCAGAAAGAGAACCCAAGCGTTTGTCTCGATGTTCCCACATACCAACTGAGTCCAGACTAGCCTTGATATGCTCCTCATCATGAGCATTCAAACGACGGAACCAGCCTTTTCGCGGATAGCGACCCGACTTGACAAATTCATAGACCGTACTTGGAAAACCAGCATTAAAACTGGCAATCTGCTGGGGAAGATAGGCTATTCTCAATTTCTTACCCTGCGTATTTGTCTTTGAAATGGTCACCTTGCCAATGCGTGGTTGGAGGATTCCAAGACTGGCCTTGATTAATGTCGTCTTAGCTGCCCCATTTTCCCCTGTCAAGGTAACAAATTCCCCACTATCAACACTATAATTGATATGTTCAAGAACGGGCTCTTTATCATAATAGAAGGATAAATCTTCTACTGTAATATATCTCATTATTTGATTTCTCCTACTAAAGCAGTCAAAAACCGCTGGATCACTTTTTGTTCATTTGGAGTAAACTGAGTTGCCACTTGTTCATAGGTTAGAAGTGTATGCTCATGGTGGTGATGATGCTCCTCAGCGATTGGACGAGCCAAATCAGTCAACTGATAAAAAATCACACGCGCATCTTTAGGATCCTTGGATGTCTCCAACATTCCTTCCTTGACCAAAGACTTAATGGCCTTGGTAACTGCCGCCTGACTGACATTGAGACGACGCGCCAATTCTGAATTTGTTAAAGATTCCTCTGACAAGAGCATGAGAATATGCTCCTGGGTATTGGTCAGAGCCACCTCGCTAGTGCAATGACCTATTAGAATTTCATGCTGATTTTCAGACTTCAAGATAACCTCATTCAAAAAAGTATCAATTTCCTGCGCAAGCTGTCTCATGTGTTACTCCTTTCTTAACTATCACTTTTAGATAAAAGTATCGATAGTTACTGATTCTTTACTGGTTAATTATATCACAAACCAAAAAAGAGTCAAGAAAAAACGTGAAAACTAGTTTCATTCTTAAACTCTTCTATATTATCTATTGAAATTCCTTGACATTTCCATCATAAGTCGCCCAGTCTTTACTGAAAAAGCGCTCATTAAGATGGTAAGTCGGAGCTGGTGTGGGATTAGATAGGAAAGGATCAACAGCCTTGTCAAAAGCCAACCACCCCATCCAACCAAGATGGATGGTATCCTTCATAAAGAAAGGCTCCCCACCATCCTTAGAAAAATCTGCTATATTAGTGAAACCTTGACTTTCTAACTGGAAGCGAATCTTTTGCACCGTTTGTTGGTACATATCCTCCCGCAAACCAGCATAATCCATCCACTTTTTATTAACAGGCGGAATGATAAAAATCGGGTTTACCTTAGATTTGGAAAATTGGGTTAAAACCAACTGCAAGTCATTATATTCTGGAGACTTGAGATAGGTATAAGTTTTCTGAGAATCCTTTAATTTCTTAAAATCCTTCTTAATCTGCGTATTATAGAAATAATTTTCCATTCCAAGATCATTATTAGAAGTATTCTTTTCTGCATCTGCTTTAACAACATCTTCTATGGCTTGATAAGAAAACTGGTCTGGCAAGGTCTTTAAATACTTAGTTACATGCTTATCGTAGTTGACATAACCTCTGAAAGAAAATTGACCAAAGAATATCGACTGTCTCTCATTAAAACGAGACATTAAAGCAACTAAATCATAATCTGTTTCTGAAAGAGATTCTCCTTTAGCCAATTTCATAATCATGTCTTTATTAGCTACATGAGGATACTGTTGAAGGAGGCGACTTGCTGCATATTGACTCGCTTGATCTCCCGACTGATTTTCTAAAAAACTAGTCAACTGGTCTCCGTTGAAATACTGTTGAAAAGCTGCTGGTTCGTATCCATTTTTACTAAACCACTGAGGTGAAATAACAAAGACAGCTTGCTTATTTTCCAGTTGCGGTAACATCTGTTGCATTCCAAAATACTGATTAAGAGATGCAGCTCCTCTCTGACCTAACAAATAAGGTCTATAGGAGCGATTGTATTTTTCCGCCAATACTGAAGGATGGGCACTATCAAAACGTAACCACTCACTTGAGCCAAAAAAAGGAACAAATCGTAAATCAGGATCTGACAGAGCCCTAACTTTTTGAAATCTTTCTTTAAAACTATCAATTGTAGTTGCTGCCGCTGATCGCTTTTCCTTTATGATATCATGAGCACTACCAGTAGGGAAGAAGAAAATCAAGAGGTAAACCAACAAACCAGCTATCAAGACCGGTCCGAAGATCATCCATAAGCGTTTAAGCATTTTGTAGCTCCACAATACCAGCTATGATTTTATTAGCTGTATTCCAGTCATCACGACCAAACTCTGTTACAGGGACACGAATGTCAAAACGGTTTTCAATCTCCACAATCAACTCAACCGTTCCCATACTATCCAAGACACCTGCATCAAAAAGATCTTCATCCATCATGTCAGAAACATCTTCCATAAACAACTCATCAATAATTTCGATAACTTCTGATTTGATATCCATATTTTATTTCCTTTTATTTTTTAAACCATAAATCATTCAAAAATCCAGAAAAGATTAAGAATGACAGCATGACGACATGGAAGGTAACAACCATGCCAAGCAACTGAATCCAGCGATTCTCAGGTAGAGCAGCTTTCCCTGCTTTTTTCCGTTCCTTATTAAGCGTCTTTTTCTTGCGAAGCCAGGCGTCATTAATGACCAAACCTAATCCATGAAAGAGTCCATAGGTAATATAGTACCAGGTCACTCCATGCCAAAATCCCATAATCAGCATATTTACAACGTAGGCCACACTTGAGGTTACATTACGATTTTTAAAGACTTTCTTTCTGGTCAATACCATGACCATCCGCATAAAGACAAAATCACGGAACCAGAAAGAAAGACTCATATGCCAGCGATTCCAAAACTCCTTCAAATCCCTTGATAAAAAGGGCTTGTTAAAGTTGATAGGGCTACGGATTCCCATTAAGTTTGAGATGGCTAAGGCAAACATAGAATAACCTGCAAAGTCAAAGAAAAGCTCCAGACCAAAGGTATACATAACTGCCAAGGCATAGAGGTTAAAGAAGCCACCTGACTGCAAGGCTAAATTCTTCAAAGGAGGCAACAAGGTTTCTCCTAAAACATGAGCTAGGATAAACTTGTACAAAAAGCCCCACATGATATAGCGAACAGATTCATCCAGCATATCCATCAACTCATCCCGCTCAGGAATGGTCTGATAATTTTCATTGAAACGTTTAAAACGATCAATTGGACCACTTGAAAAAGTCGGCATGAAGAGAAGGAAACGGAGGAATTCCCAGAGGGTAAAATCCTTAATCACTCCATCTCTCAGCTCGATGATAATCCCAACCGAACGAAAGGTCAGGTAAGAAATTCCCAAAAAACCAAGCAAAGACTGCGTTCCATTGATAGCTGGTTGCACCTTGACAAAGATAATCGGAAGGAGGGACAGAAAACTAATTAGGTAGAAAACCCACTTGCCATCCTTATTTTTTCGATAGTGCTTGTAGAAAAGCAGGAGCAATATTTCCCAGCAAAGGTAAATACCCAAGGCAGCCAATTGGTTAGTCTTCCCACCTACCAACATAGTGACGATAAAGAAGAGGCTAACCAACACCTCGTACCAGGCAAAGCGTTTCTTGAAAAAGAGGCCAATAAAGATAGGTAAGGTTGCAACAATCACATAGACAAAATACTGAGGATTGCCATATGGCTCTAAATGAGGAAGCTGTTGAAAGAACTCCATCATCTCTTATTCACCTCGTTAATCAACCCTTTAATGTCAATTTTCCCATTTGGAGTCAGTGGCAAACTGTCTCGATAAAGGAATTTGGACGGCATCATATAAGACATCATAATATCTGTCAAGTCTTCCTTGATAGCCTTGGTAATATCGATATCACGTTCAAACTGCTCACGGACACCATCCTTTAAGATGACATAGGCCAGTAGATTTTGTACTTTGTGATCCTTATTATAGCGCGGTACTGCGACAGCAGACTCGATAAAGCGAGACTTATTGAGGTTTTGAGAGACATCTTCTAACTCAATGCGGTAACCGTTGAACTTAATCTGGAAGTCCATGCGTCCGCCGTAGAGAAGCAAGCCTTCATCTGTCATGGTTCCCACATCGCCTGTGTGATAGGCTGGCAGTCCTTCAAATTCAAAGAAGGCTTCCGCTGTTTTTTCAGGATTGTTCATATAGCCTTTTGAAACAGCTGGCCCAGAAACAATGATTTCTCCCTGTTCGCCATTTGGCAGTTTATTTCCTTCCTCGTCAATGATAAAGGTTGGAGAATCAGCCTTGGTATAGCCGATTGGTAGGCGTTTGAGAGTCGCTAGCATTTCGTCTGTCACAGCAACTGCTGATAGGGCTACTGTCGCTTCTGTTGGGCCGTAGGCATTGATAATACGGGCATTTGGGAAACGTTCGCGTAGTTTTTGAGCTGTTTTAACCGTCAATTCTTCGCCATCAAAGTAAAAATGCGTGATTCCAGGCATTTTCTGACTATTGAAGTCTTCTGACAACATGGCCATATCTGCAAAAGAAGGGGTTGATGTCCAGATAGCAATCGGCAATGAAAAGATAGTCGCAAAGAGTTGCTTAAAGTCCTGAGTAATAGCTGAAGGAAGAGCGAAAAGCGTACCACCCAGTGCCAAGGTCGGCGCCCAGTACATGACAGACAGATCAAAAGAATAAGGTGGCTGAGCCAGCATTTGCGGACGACTTGGCGTCGCAAATTCCTTGTCCGTAATCATCCAATTGGTAAAGCTGAGGAGGTTATCATGGGAAATCTGCACTCCTTTAGGCTTACCAGTCGTACCAGAAGTAAAGATAATGTAGTAGTTATCATCGCCCTTGACTGGATGCGTGATTTCATAGCTTGTCCCTTGAGCAAAGGCTTCTTGAACCTGAGCTAGAGTCATCATTGGCGTAGAAACCTGCTCCAATGGAAAATCTGAGATGGCAATAATCAAGCTTGGCTCCGCTACTTCTAAAATAGCTGAAACTCGCTCCAAGGCCGAATGGTTATCAATTGGAATGTAAGCATGACCTGACTTAGTCAAGGCTACAAAAGTTGCCAACATTTCATATTCTTGGCCACCAAAAACGACCACAGGAGATTTCTCTGACAAATCTAGTTGATCGATGGCTGTAGCCAAACTATCCGAATCAGCCTTTAAATCGCCATAAGTGTGTTCCTGCCCCAAAACATTGTAAACAGGATAGCTAGGCTGTGTCTGAGCAAAATGCTCAATGGTTTCAATCATATCTACTATTGGTTTATTTGACACAATAGGAATTCTCCTTCAAGTTAAAATTCATTATAGATAAAGCTTCCTTGACCCTGACCAAGATAGCTAAAGAAGTAAAGCAGCCCTAGAAAGATAAGAAAATACAAGGCTGTCCGACCAAGAAAGAGGTACAATTCTTTTCTCTGTTTCATCAAGAAAAACCATTCATTTCTGTAATTTTTCGCTAAAATAAGAGTGATTCTTACTAGCTTATTTTTCTACCATTGTACCATTTTATAGGGTAATTTTTCAATTGTTTACCGTACATTTTCACTGCATTTAAGCTAATTTTAAAGATTATGCGGTTTTTCTATGAATATTTTAAATAGATAAGTCTAGGTAAAAACTCCATTTCAGTAGAAAATGAAGTAAATATCCCCATAATAAAACGCACAATATCAAGTTTTTTCAACACCTGATACTATGCGCTGTTCTGATTTTTAAAGATTTTTTAATCCGTCTCTCATTTAAAATAATCTCGTCTGATATAAATTAAAATAGCTTCTATCATCAGACAAATGGCTGATAACCAAAAACTTATGCTAATACCAAAACTCTCAGTAATATAGCTCATTAGCAAAACAAATACTGAAAATGATAGTGTCGAAATCACTTCAAGAACGGAATAAACATTAACCAAATGATTTTCCTCTACTGTTTCCTGAAGAAATACACTTTCAGGAACTTCCTTTAGCTGCGATAACATACCAACTAAAGCTGAAAATATTAAAAACATCTGTTCGTTTGGAAAATATAGAATAGTCAGTGTCACTATTGCCATGGCTACAAGAGGAAAAAGAATACTTTCCCATTTAGCAGCGAGGAACTTTTCAGATAGCCTAAAAGCAATTAAGCCACTAATTATAATACCAATAGAGTATGCTGTATTAGAATATCCCCAGTAACTTTCCGTTTTATTTAATAACTCAGTTACAAAGACAAGTATGATAGACGAAACCCAAATCGTATTTGAGAAAATTTCCAATAAATTTGCTGATACAAAAAGTCTTAATCTAGGATCTCTAGCAACTAACTTCCAACCTTTGAGTAAAATTTCAAGATTAGTTTCTGACTCTAACACCTCCACTTCAGCCTTAGGAAGAAATAACATCAGAAAGCTAGAAATGATATACAAGATTAAAATGATAAACGTGGTAGGTAACAGACCAATTGTTGCAAATAAGAGTCCACCTAATCCCCAACCCACCAATTGAACAGCTTCACCACTCATTGATAAGGCTGAATTAGCCTTACCCAAATCGGTCGCATAGCGTGGCACAATAGCATAGGAAACGGGTGTGGCAAAACCATCTAATATGGAAATTACAACAACAAATAGATAGATCACCAAAGGCGCTACTGATTGCATTACGATAAACATTCCTACCAGTATCGACAATAATATAGTCTTTCCAAATTGGGATAAAGATAAAACCCTATTTAGCGCTAATCTTTTAGTAACCAAAGGAACTAAAAGACTCGCAACAAAAGAGGATATCCCTATTAAAATGGGAACTAGTGATGTGGCAATTACTGATTTTGAAATAATGTATATGTTAGCAATGATTGTTACTCTAAAGAAAATATCTGCTAAATTTGCAAACAATTGAGAGACTAACAATTTGATAAATGAATTAGACATGTAACGCTCCTATCTTAGTTGCCAACTTTGGAATTAACATTTGATTAACAAATTTTTCAAATTCTTGTTTTTCCCACTCACATTGTTTATAAAAATCGATATCAGCTGATAACTTGCAACCTTCGGAGCATAGACCACCTAAGGTCCATTAAGTTTGACTGTAGAAAAGAGTTTTCAAAATGGAAAGATATTTCCAATCAGTACGATATTGATATCTTTTTTTGCGAATCTAGGCTACCTAGGTCAACATGTTCTGAATTAAAAGACTAATAATCTTTTAAGAAAGTGTGGGTTTCCTAAGCAAATGGAATTTATTAATCTCTCTCAAAACGACTTATCACAGCTATAGCTAATAAAAAATAGAATATCTAAAAAATCACTAAACTATCAAACGTCGTATTAAGTTTTTCTGAATAAGATAAACTGTCTAACTTAATTTGATAATTTTGGTCATATAATTTTTTCTGAAGAAGCATGTCGTAAAAATATCAGGGACAAAACAAATAAATTTAATCCATATACAAAATACAAGGATAAATAAGTTTGAGCTTTTAATAGTTGTAATATGGTCAGAATCATAACACTAGCAAGATTTATTAAAATAGATATATGCAAAACAAATTTTTCATTTCCGAAGCTTTGTAATAACATTTTAGCACTTTCGTAAATAGGAGATACCCCCATAACCAAAAATGTATACAAAGTAATAGGTACAATATTTGTTGTGATTTCATCAGAAAGAAAGTGAGATAGAATATTTGATAATAAAACAACAGGACAAGCAAGTAACATACTAGCAGTATATGAATTTTTAAATATCGTTTGCAAGAATTCTTTGACATCTCCCGTTTTCTCTGCTTCCGGCAAATAAACGGAAAGTGTTGTCGAATACATAAAAGAAGGAACACGTACAATCGAAAGTAACTGACTTACAACTGCATAAATAGCAAGCATCTCCAAACTTAATCTTGCCATAAATGCATCAAAGACTATAATAAATAGCACACTTTCTAGAACCTCTTGACCAGCTAATGGAATACCAAATCTTACTAACTCTAGTTTCGTTGTAGATTTCACAAATAGAGACTTCCAAATCATCGGATAAACCATGAATAAATAGCTACAAGTAATAAAACACAAAGATACAATCGTTGATATAGCTGATCCTCTAATTCCTAATAGTGGAACCAATATATAATTCAATAATACATCTAATAGTGAGCTCCCCAATCCAATCCACATAATTGGTCTTGTTTCCTTTTGAACTCTCAATAGATTAGTAAGAGAAAAATTTAATAGTGTCAAGATTATATAGGGGGACATAATAACTAAATAATTTGTTGCTAATGTCAATAATCCACCCCTAAATCCATAAAGTCTACTCAATATTGTTTCTCCATAAAAAATTACAAAAAAAGCAACTGATGTTCCAATAATCAAATTTATGATTAAATTTGATTTCAACAAATCATTAAACTTACTATACTGTCGATTAGAATAAGCCTTAGAGCCTTTAATATTAAAAGATAAACTAAAGGCACCTAATAGTCCACCAAAAGCAAATAATAAATTTTGAATAACAGAAATGCCTGATAAAGCAACTGATGAATTATTAACAGCAAAATGTAAGGCCAACTGTCCAATAATCATTTGACCAATGCTAGTCAAAATTAGCGGCACTGCAAATCTATTTATTTCTTTGAAATCTATCATTTTTCCTCCCTAAAAGGCTTCAAATGTAAGTAAAGATCTGATTTAACTAAATTTGCATAAATAATGTGTAAAATAGGTGTCTCTTCTAAAAATGATACAATTGATTGTTTACAATCCTCATTAGGCACCTCATAATCTTGTTGCAATAACTCCACAATTTTTTCTAATGAAAGATTTTTTGAAATACAGTAAAGAATTTCTGCACCTATTTCATCAAATGCATAATACTCCAAGTCTAGTCTATCATACCCTATATATTCATCTGCAACCTTATCTACAATAAAATCTCTCTTACCTTTGATAACAAAATGTTCTTTCATACAGTCTCCTCATCTTACTCTTTGTTCATAAAAACAAGCTAAGTCAGATCCCAATAAAGTTCCATCCAGTTCTAGAGCGCTACATCGACATCCTCCACCACACCATGATAAGGTACATTCCGCACATTTACCAGAAATATCATTAAATGTAATTGATCTTAGTTTATTAAATATAACTGAATTGTGCCAAATTTCACTAAACTTTTGTTCTTTAACATTTCCAGCAACTAACTCATCTATCCCGTTCATCAAATCACATCCATATACATCACCCTTATGATTGATTGAACATGCTCTGACACCGGCTTGACATGCTATCTCCTTTGGTTTATCAAAATTTACATCTACTTTTTGGTGCCAAACATCCTCTAATAAGTCTAAGCGGTTATAAAAAGCTAATGGAAAATAATGCGTCCAAAAAACACCACTCTCATTTGGTGGAACAATTTTAAACTTAACATTAAACTCACCTCTAGAAAGTCGCTCAGTTAAATCAAGAAAAACTGGATACCAGTGTTTTTTATCAGCTAAAATACTACCATCATTAGCCCTACCGGTCGGACAGATGACCATTACTGACATATACTCTATACCAAGCATATCATTCAGTCTTATAGTATTTATTAAATCATCAACATTATGTTTTCCTAGAGTAAATAGTGTTGAAACAGGTAAGTTATATCGCTGTAAATTTTTTATTCCCTCAATAGCTTTCTTAAAACTTCCTTTTCCTCGTTGACTGTCGTGTACACTAGATTTACTACCATCTATCGTTACACAAATCCTATCTAAATTCAGTTTTGATAATTCTCTAGCAATAGAGTCTGTTATTAAGTTTCCGTTTGTATTCAAAACCTTAGCAAATCTATATCGATCAAAAGATTTCAAAATATCAAGGATATCCTCACGCATAAATGGTTCTCCACCAGTCACACCTACTCTAGGAACTCCCATCAAATCCAGCTCTCTAAAAACAGAATCCAACTTCTCTACACTCATTTCTCCTTTTTTACTTGCAAAAGGACCAGCTTCTGCAGAACAATAGGAACAATTTAAGTTACAGCGATTGGTTACACAAACATCTACTAATAAAGGATATGGTGAATAATCTCTCATTTATTTTTCCTCCTAAAAACCTATAGGTCAACATTTGTTGACCTATAGGTACTTTATTAATGTTTACCCCAGCTATTCACTTTAGTTGTCTTATACTCAATGAAAATCAAAAAGCAAACTAGGAAGTTAGCCGCAAGCTGTACTTGAGTACGGTAAGGCGACGCTGACGTGGTTTGAATTTGATTTTCGAAGAGTATTAGGTGCATTAAACTCTTTTTTAGATGATATAGGTCTTTCCTCCTTAACTTGATAGTTCAATTATATTCTTTTAAAATAGTCATCAAATTCCTTTCCCATATCTGCACACTACCCTTTATCTGCTAAAATTTTTTCTAAATGTCCTTCATAATTCTTTGCCAAATGGTTACTTCCCGCTAATTTCATTGCTCCAATACACTTCCTCATTTCAATAATTGCTTTACAATCCATCTCTTTTTTGTAGCGATAAAGATGTTGTGCATACTGAAACACCAACCGTTCATAAATTTCTATCTCGGTGAAAAAGCATTGGTTTAGTCGTTTTTCAAAATACAAAGCATCAAGAAATTTTCCTCTTTCAATACATGTGATATATCCGTTCAATAGCATAGATGAAATCAGTCGTCTATTATTAGGAATTTCTTTATAAAAATCAGAACGTCTAGACATCTCTCTAGCCAAAACCATGAAGACATCGTGTTTTAGGACATCTAAAGTATTTGAAAAAATCAATAATTCATAGTATCCCCAATATTCAACACTAAAGAGATAGTCAGTGAGATAAGATAAATCATCACCAGAATAATAAGCTTCTCCCGATAAATCTTGTAAACGAATTTTTAATAAAATAATGTTAAGCTTATGAAATTTCTCTTGTTTAGAATCTGACTCCATCTGAGAATAAAGTAGTTTTTTCAACCCATCAACATCATGATTTGATACAAAATGCCTAACCTTTGATAAGAGTTCGTTCAGTTCATCACGATGAAAATCATGAACAGCATACATAAATTCATCAATAGGCATGTTAATTTCATCCAAAATAGCCATAAATTTTGAAATGGTTAAATCAGTCTCTCCCTTTTCAAAACGTGAGAGCTGTGATGTTGATATACCAGCTTTTTCGACATCTTTCAAGCGAAAACCTCTAGATTCTCGAAACTTTTTAAAAATTTCTCCAAATTTTTTCATAATATCTCTCCAACAAGCATATATGGGAACAGTTTTTGATTTTTAATATTTTAGCATAAAATAGAAGAAAACAAAAGCGAGGTATTTCACATGAAAAAACAAAAATTATTGCCTTTATTATTCCTAATTTTGGGAGGAATTATGATTATCGTTATTGGCTAGTACTAAGAAGTTAGTTAGTAGAATACTTACATCTTCAATCGAAAAAGAGACTGGGAAAAAGTCTTAAAAATCAGAAAAACGCTCAAATCCTTTGGCGCTCTAAGCTTTTCTAATGATAGGGGATAGGTCGCAAAAAAGTCTGAAAAGCTCTCAGAATCGTTGTCTCAGCACCAAAAATACGTGAAATCTGCATAATTAAAATAAATTTCAGGGGGAGTTATACAAAAAAACGACGATTTAAATCGTCGTTTTGCTGAGATAAATATGCAATCTTTTTTTGAAAATACGTCTATTTATTTTTTATTTTTTTTATGGTTTTTTATTGTAAAGTAGACCCAACCGAATGAACATAGGTTGTCGAAAGCAAATGAAAAAACTGCAAGGATGATAGCTCCTGTATCTAAATAACCTCTTTCAAGACCGTTTTTCAACAACAACAAGCCTGTAGTTTCGACAAAGATCAAAAATAAAAATATATAAAAAATTTTCACATTAAGCATACTGTTACCGCTTTCTTTTTATTTAGTTTTTTTTATTTAGTTTTATTGTATAATAAAAGTTGAAAAAAATCAAAAATACAAAGGAGTTTCCGTTATGTCTAAGATGTTTAAATGCATGTGTTTGCTAGTTATGTCTGTTTTCTGTATGTCTAGCATTTCCCCATCGCTTGTTGTTTTTGCTGATGATAGCTTATCGGCAAACTCTAAAGTTGTATCTAGTGAGGCTCAGTTTGAGAATGGCTCATCAGTGCGGTTCGGAGATACGCAAGTAAATATTTTAAGCGATGAAGTTCTTGAGGTGGTCAATCCAGATGGAAGTGTAGACACTATTGAACAACGTGCTGATGGTGTCTATATCAATGGGGCATTTTATATGGATTATCAAAAGAATGAAATCGACCTAAATATATCTTTTAGATCATACGATCCTAATGTTTGGAATTACGTCAACACAGTACATGGGAATAAACTAGCCAACACATTCGCTCACTTCATGATTGGTTCTGGAATAAGTTATGCGATTGGTAAAATAGCTTCTGTATTAGGGGGTACATGGGGTAAAATAATTGGTGGAGCATATATTGGTACGTAAGCTTATGAGAGTTACTTGGAGTCACAAAGCCCATATCCATACTACATAACAAATACTTATATCCATGTTGCTCAAAGAAAATGGAAGTTTATCACTGGATACTATAGAAACTCAGATTATACTGGGTATGTAAAAACCGAAACAACCTACGTGAATTTCTAAAATATAAACCCTGCCTAGATATAAAGGTAGGGTTTATATTTTAGTTAATTGCTCAAGTAATTTGTAAGCATAATACTTGCGAAACTCTATTTGTTCAAGCGGTTCAAAAGTTCTTGTTTTTTAGCCTCAAGCTCAGCTCTCCTTTGCTCGATTTCTTCACGTTTTTGGGCGATTTCTGCTTGCGCCTCGGGAGTTTCCAAAGTGCCTTGCGACTTGTGAAATTCTACTAGCATATCAACGATTTTTTGGTCTAATTCGTTTACATAATCAGGATTTGACCATTTCGGCACGTTGCTTGCAGGTGCTTGCTTTTTGCCGCCTTTTTTGGGCGTTTTGGCTTGTTGTTCAGCTTTCTGACTATAGTTGACCTCGTGGAATTTTCGTGCTTGATATGATACGTTTTATTATGAGAAGATTTACTTCATTTTTTGCTGAAATTGGGCTCTTGCCTAAGCTCTATCAACATAATTGTTTTCTAATACTCTTCGAAAATCAAATTCAAACCGCGTCAACGTCGCCTTGCCGTACTCAAGTACAGCCTGCGGCTAATTTCCTAGTTTGCTCTTTGATTTTCATTGAGTATAAACTAGAAAAGTGAGAATACAAGAACGGCCAAGGCTGCTCCGATAACAGGTCCTACAACAGGAATCCAAGCGTAAGACCAGTCTCCGTCTCCTTTGTTTGGAATTGGCAAGATGCTGTGCATGATACGAGGTCCAAGGTCACGAGCTGGGTTCAAGGCATAGCCTGTTGTCCCACCTAGTGATAGACCGATACCAACAATCAAGGTACCAACTGCAAAGGTTCCGATACCTGCCTGAAAATCGTAAAGACCCAAAGCAAAGATTGTCAAGACCAAAACAAAGGTGCCAAGGATTTCGCTGATCAAGTTTGATACAGTATCTTTGATAGCTGGTCCTGTGCTGAAAGTAGCCAAAATATTTCCTGCATTTTCTTCTGCCTCATAGTGAGGTTTGAATTGCAACCAAACCAAAATCTGACCGAGCATAGCCCCTGCGAATTGAGCTAAGATATAAGGTAAAACGGATGCCCAAGGTAGACCACCTTTTAAGGCTACACCAATGGTCACAGCTGGGTTTAAATGAGCTGGACTGAGCTTGCCAGATACAAATACTGCAACCGCAACTGCAATTCCCCAACCCATAGTAATCACAATCCAACCTGAGCTGTTGCTCTTGGTTTTTGGAAGAACCACACCAGCCACAACACCATTTCCTAGAAGAATCAGGATTAAAGTTCCCAAAAATTCTCCAAATAATTCATTCATCATCTTTCTGTCTCCATTAAAAAGAAGGGGTGGGCGACACGGAGTCCTGCCCTCCACCTCTTTTATTTTTTCTTAATTTTTTAATTCTGCTAAATCGTTGTTAGCGAGGGCTGCTTCGACATCCGCACGGTAAGCTGCTTTTTCCACTTCTGTCCAGTCATAGAATCGTTCCATTTCATCCAAAACTGGCTCAACGATGCTATCCAAGCTATCACGCATAAAGAGCATATGGTTGGTACGACGAAGAAGGAAGTCAACTGGGCTCAGAGCCAACTCATTGCGCATTGCATAGTGAAGAGACAAGGTATCTGCCAAGCTAAGCCCTGGTGCTTGTTCCAAGCTGTGAGCAAGGGCAAAGACCTTCGGTGCATTTGAACCGTAGAGATTTGCGAGATAGTGAGCTTCCTTGCTATCCAAACCACGAGATACTCCAAGTTGCGCAAAGGCTTCGATTTCTGAGTCTACATTTGCTGGGTTCAATTCTCCACCTGAAACAGGGTAAGTCTTAGAGTTGATCAGTTTAAAGCTACGGTCAAATTCTGCTTTGAGGATGTCAACCACGCGCTCCATAGCTCCTTCAGCCATCTTACGGTAGTCTGTGATTTTACCACCAGCAAGGGTCAAGAGACCATTATCATCTCGGTCCAAGCTAGAACCACGAGAAACTGCAGATGGGTCCAAATGTTTCTCAGAGGTACTGCTTTCAAGCTTGCTGACAGCAGACTCAACATCTTCACGCGTTTTTTCTTTAGAAAGATAAGATTCAACAGTCGCAATCAAGTTGTTAAAGCTTTCATCACTGATAGTTCCGTTATTTCCGCCATTGTAGTCAGAAGCGCTATTGCCTGCGATCAATGGACGAAGACCTGCCCAGCTGCTTTCGATATCATCAATGGTGATGTTGGCTTCTGGGAAGCGGTTGTTGACAATGCCAAGTAGATAATCTACATCTTCCTGAGTTACTTTTGGATGTTCCAAATCACCTGTGTAGTCTGTATCCGTTGTACCAAAGTAAGTCTTGTTTTCACGTGGGAGGACAAAGACCATCCGGCCATCACCCAAACCTGTGTCAAAGTAAACTGGCTGTGAAACCTTGATCTTGCTTGAGTCCACTACCAAGTGAACTCCCTTAGTTGGACGCATTTGTGAGAATTGGGTTCCCTTATTAGACAAATTGCGTACTTTGTCGCTCCAAGGACCTGTTGTGTTGATAACCAGACGCGCCTTGATTTCAAAGACTTGGTCTGTCAACAAATCACGAGCTACAACACCTGTAATCTTGCCACTTTCGTCAAAGAGGAAGCCTTCTGCCTTCACGTGGTTGGCAATGAGGGCACCATCTTGGTTGGCACGTTTGATGTTTTCGATCACGAGACGCGCATCGTTGTTACGGAAGTCAAGATAAACTCCACCTCCTACCAAACCTTCTTTCTTCAAGTTTGGCTGGCGTTCCAAAACTTCTTCCTTGCTCAAAACCTTGTTAGCAGCTGGCGTGTTATTAACCCCTGCCAAAAGGTCATACAAGTCCATGGCTACTTTGAGACGGAAAAGGCTAAAAGTAGCTCCATCTTCGTCGTAAACTGGCAAGAGCATTGGATCTGGTTTTGGAATATGTGGAGCGATTTGTTGAACTACTGCACGTTCAGAAACCGTATCTGACACCACTTCCACGTCAAATTGTTTGAGGTAACGCAGACCTCCGTGGACCAATTTTGTTGAACGGCTAGATGTTCCTTCTGCGAAGTCCTGCATTTCAATCAAACCAGTCTCAAGACCACTAGCTGCCGCCTGCAAGGCTACACCAGCCCCTGTGATTCCTCCACCGATAATCAAGAGGTCCAGGGTACGTTCCTGCATTTTTTTAATTGATAATTCACGTGTTTTCTTTGAAAATTCCATATTTACACACTTTCTATCTGAGTCGCTTTATTCTTCCAATATTAGTTATCTACTTCCGCAAAGACTTGCGTTGCTTTTACAGCCTTCTTCCAGCCCTTGTAGAGTTGTTCCTTGCGAGATTCGTTCATAGATGGCTCAAAGAGTTCTCCTGTCTCGTTCAAGAGTTTCAACTCATCCAAGTCTTTCCAGTACCCTACTGACAAACCAGCTAGGAAGGCTGCTCCTAGAGCTGTTGTTTCCAAGTTTTTGGCGCGTGCGATATCGATTCCCAAAATGTCAGCTTGGAACTGCATGAGGAAGTTGTTCATAGCTGCACCACCATCTACTTTCAAAACTTGGATAGCTGTCTGAGCATCCACTTGCATCGTATCGATAATATCACGCACTTGATAAGCAATTGATTGAAGAGTTGCCTTGATAAAGTCTTCCTTACTTGTTCCACGAGTCAATCCAAAGACAGAACCGCGAGCATTTTGGTTCCAGTATGGAGCACCTAGACCTGTAAAGGCTGGAACGACATAAACTTCATCATTGTTGTGAGAATCACGAGCGTATTTTTCAGATTCTGGTGAATTTTCGACCATGCGAAGTCCATCACGAAGCCACTGAATGGCACTTCCTGCGATGAAGATAGAACCTTCCAAGGCATAGTAAACCTTACCATTGATTCCGTAACCAATTGTTGTTAAGAGATTGTTTTCAGACAACTGCATTTCTTCACCAGTATTCATGATGATGAAAGAACCTGTTCCATAAGTATTTTTAACCATACCAGGTTCAAAGGCCAACTGTCCAAAGAGGGCCGCCTGTTGGTCTCCAGCCATACCTGAGATTGGCACTTCTCCACCGTAGAAATGGAATGGCGCTGTCTTACCGTAGATTTCAGAGTTAGAACGAACTTCTGGAAGCATAGCCTTTGGAATGTTGAGAATTTCCAAAATCTCATCATCCCATTTAAGTTCTTTAATGTTATAAAGCATGGTACGGGCTGCGTTTGAGTAGTCGGTCACGTGAGCCGCACCGTCTGTCAATTTCCAAACCAACCAAGTGTCAATCGTACCAAAGAGCAATTCTCCCTTTTCAGCTCTCTCTTGCGCACCCTCTACATGGTCCAAAATCCAACGAACTTTAGTAGCAGAGAAGTAAGCATCGATGATCAAACCAGTCTTTTCATGGAATTTTTCCACATAACCTTGGCTTTTTAGTTGTTCAGCCAAAGGTGCTGTCTGACGTGATTGCCAAACGATAGCGTTGTAGATAGGAAGCCCTGTTTTCTTATCCCAAACGACCGTTGTTTCACGTTGGTTGGTAATCCCGATTGCTTCGATTTGACTTGGCTTGACACCACTTTCGATGAAAGCACCCGCAATAACTGACTGAACAGAGTTCCAAATTTCATTGGCATTGTGCTCTACCCAACCTGCCTGAGGGAAAATCTGAGTAAACTCTTTTTGACTCGAGCTAACCTTTTCCCCTTTTTTGTTAAAAATAATGGCACGAGAGCTTGTAGTCCCCTGGTCAATGGCCATAATGAATTTTTCTTGTGACATGTGCTGTCCTCCTGATAATGATCTTGAGGATGTCTCCTCTTTACAGTAACTAGTATACAAAATAAAGCGCTTTCTTGTTTATCAACTTTTTTTAATTTTTTAAAAAATGTGAGGAGATTGTGCGAATTTCACAAAAAAGACCTGGAACAACCAAGCCTTTTAAGTGAATAATAACTGACGAATCCCTGCCAAATCTTCCATATCCAAGTCATTTTTTAAATAATAGACTGGTGTCTGCTCCTTCTTATGAATCGGGTTATTGGTAACCAGCAAATCATAATGCCGACTAGGCTCATAGGCTTCAATGCTAATAAAACGATTGTATTCCAAATACCGTTTCAAAATGGCTGACATCCTTGAAAAGACAAGGAAACCAGATGTCAAATCCAGACCAATTCGCATATGCTGACCACCATTTTCAGCCATATATTCGATCAACTGGAGCCATTCCCAGAGAATTTTCTTATCCAAATCCGTCCCCTGCTGAAAGGCAGGTAGAGCATGAAAAATCTCCTCTGCCGTTCCCATAAAATCATGTTCCATCAACAAATAAGGATGACGATTCTCTAACTGGTACTTGTAGCGATCCTGTAAAATATAGCCCTTATAGAGATAGACTTGAGCACAAAGCTGACTGAGTTCATAAGTGACATGGTCCTCTGTATAGTCCCCCAATAGTTCCTCCTTCTTCATTTCTTGAATCAATTGCGTCAGCAAATCGGCTAACTGCCCTCCAAAACCAAGAATATACTCCATAGTATGAAGAGGAAGGATGCGATGAGACAAGAGAAAAGAGAAGAATATCATCATCTCACCATCCTCAGTTCCTAGTGGAATATGTTGCCCAGCAAAAAAGGACGGAACCTTTCTCAGCAAACGAAGGTAAAAAATATTGTCAAAATAGCCATGCATTTTCTCTTCTATCACTTGGAACTGACAGGCATTAACCCGAAGACGTTGTTGACTGATGTGACTCCACAAAACCAAGTCCAATTTCTGCCCCGAAGACAAACTCGCACCGCAGATTTCTTCTAGTGTAGCAATTTCCTGCTTTCTCTCTGGTTTCTGCATGTGACCTTCCCACTCCTGACTGGACCAGACCTTGCGGAAAAGACAGAAATAGAAATAGCGAATCTGATGCTCTGGACCTCGCCAACGTCCATTTTGGATGGATAAGTCAAATTCTGACAAAATCTGATTTAGACTGGCTAAGTGGCGGCCAAGCGTAGCCTCACTAATCATCAATTCTTGAGCCAGCTGATGGGCTAAAAACTGTTGGTGATAAAGAAGATAGACTAAAATCTGGTATTTAACAGCATTCTCCAAAAAAAAGCTCCGAATATCTCTCCCCTTGGTAGCTGCACCAATCGATAGACGCAGATTTTCATCTTCTAAGTGAATAGTCAGCTCTAAGCCACTATCCAAAGCCTTTTCATTAAGCAGGGTGACATATTTGGTTAGGGTTGCTTTTGAAAATCCTGTTTCCTCCATTACAGCCTTGACGGTCGTCTGAGACTCTTGTAATAGAAAGGAAAGGATTGAAAATTGGCCAGATTCGGCCTTTTCCATCAAATCTCCTAAATACATTTGTTACCCCTTTCATTTTTTACCTTAAGAATAGCATAAATCTTACAAATGCTGAAATAATCTGTTTCTCTTTTTATTTTCATGCTGATTTCCTGGTCCATTATCCTGAAAATCAGCAAACACACGGCTCCCCCTTTGGGCATTTTTATGCTAAAATAGTAGCTATGGATAAAATTATTAAAACAATATCAGAAAACGGAGCCTTTCGTGCTTTTGTCCTTGATAGCACGGAAACCGTCCGCACTGCTCAAGAAAAACACCAAACCCAAGCTAGCTCAACTGTAGCGCTTGGTCGAACTCTTATCGCTAGCCAGATTCTCGCAGCCAATGAAAAAGGGAATACCAAACTAACAGTTAAGGTACTGGGATCTAGCTCTCTAGGGGCCATTATCACGGTCGCTGATACCAAGGGAAACGTCAAAGGCTACGTTCAAAATCCTGGTGTTGACATCAAAAAGACTGCAACTGGTGAAGTCCTAGTCGGACCTTTTGTTGGAAATGGTCAATTCCTCGTTATCACAGACTACGGCATTGGAAATCCTTACAACTCTATGACTCCCCTCATCTCTGGGGAAATCGGTGAAGACCTGGCCTTTTACCTGACCGAAAGCCAACAAACCCCTTCTGCAGTAGGCCTCAATGTCCTTTTAGACGAAGAAAACAAGGTCAAGGTTGCAGGTGGTTTCCTAGTTCAAGTCTTGCCAGGAGCCAAGGAAGAAGAGATTGCTCGCTTTGAAAAACGCATCCAAGAAATGCCAGCTATCTCAACGCTTCTCGATAGTGAAGACCATATCGAAGCCCTCCTCAAGGCTATCTACGGTAACGAGGCCTACAAGCGTCTTTCTGAAGAAGAAATCCGTTTCCAATGTGACTGTAGCCATGAGCGCTTTATGAACGCTCTTGCTAGCCTTCCAAGCTCAGACTTACAGGAAATGAAAGAGGAAGACCACGGGGCAGAAATCACTTGTCAATTCTGCCAAACTACTTACAACTTTGATGAAAACGACCTGGAGGAACTCATTCGTGACAAATCTTAATACACCTTTTATGATTGGCAATGTTGAGATTCCCAATCGTACCGTTTTAGCACCTATGGCTGGCGTGACCAACTCAGCCTTTCGTACCATCGCAAAAGAGCTCGGAGCTGGGCTCGTTGTAATGGAAATGGTCTCTGACAAGGGAATCCAATACAACAACGAAAAAACCCTGCATATGCTTCATATCGATGAAGGCGAAAACCCAGTCTCTATCCAACTATTTGGTAGTGATGAAGACAGCCTAGCACGCGCAGCAGAATTCATCCAAGAAAACACCAAAACCGATATCGTGGATATCAACATGGGCTGCCCAGTTAATAAAATCGTGAAGAACGAAGCTGGCGCTATGTGGCTCAAGGATCCAGATAAGATTTACTCTATCATCAACAAGGTCCAGTCTGTCCTTGATATTCCACTTACTGTCAAGATGCGTACCGGCTGGGCCGACCCATCTCTGGCAGTTGAAAATGCCCTCGCTGCTGAAGCTGCAGGCGTTTCTGCCCTCGCCATGCATGGCCGTACCCGCGAACAAATGTATACAGGTCATGCAGACCTTGAGACCTTACACGACGTAGCTCAAGCTTTGACCAAGATTCCATTTATCGCCAACGGTGATATCCGTACTGTCCAAGAAGCCAAACAGCGTATCGAAGAAGTCGGAGCTGACGCAGTTATGATTGGCCGCGCTGCCATGGGAAATCCTTACCTCTTCAACCAAATCAACCATTACTTTGAAACAGGAGAAATCCTACCTGATTTGACCTTTGAAGACAAGATGAAAATCGCCTACGAACACTTGAAACGCTTGATTAACCTCAAAGGAGAAAACGTCGCAGTTCGTGAATTCCGTGGACTCGCTCCTCACTACCTCCGTGGGACATCTGGCGCAGCCAAACTCCGTGGAGCTATTTCACAAGCTAGCACTCTGGCAGAGATTGAGGCTCTCTTGCAATTGGATAAGGCATAAAATGATTCATACTGCTCTACTGATTATCGATATGCAAAAAGCATTTGATAACCCTATCTGGGGAGAACGGAACAACCCTCAAGCTGAACATCAAGCATTGAGGGTACTGGCATACTTTCGTAAACACGCTCTTCCAGTCTTACATGTTCAACACATATCTGACAATCCCCAGTCGCAATTTCATAACAAACAAAATCAGGAATTTAAAAGTGGATTTGAGCCAGTTACTGCAGAACCTGTCTTTCAAAAAACGGTTAATAGCGCCTTTATTGGAACAAATCTTGAAACCTATTTACGAAAAAATCAGATTGGTCATTTAGTCCTTGTTGGTTTGACCCTGCCTCATTGTGTATCTACTACGACACGAATGGCAGCAAATCTTGGTTTTGAAGTCACTTTACTAGCAGATGCCACTGCCAGTTTTACCCTATCTAACAAAAACGGTCAGGCCATCTCTCCTGAGACTATCCATGAGATTAATCTCCTTTCTCTACAAGATGAATTTGCTCAAATTCTTACTACAGAAGAATTTTTAACCCAAGTATAAGTATAAAAGAATCCGTCAACTCTTATTGAGCTGACGGATTTTCTTTGATTGTAAAAATTTAAATACTTTAATACAGTAAAACAAGACACAAATAAAATTTGAATGAATCGACTAGGAAAGTCAAATCAATTTCTAGCAATATTTTAGAAATCGTGACGTATTATTCCATATTCAATCTACTATAAACTCAGAACTTAGAACCGATGATTAACAATTATTTATAAATGTCTATAGATTCAGTCAGAACTAACTCTACTAGTCTACCCCCTTTAGAGCACTAATCATGTCAATCTTTCTCATACGAAGACTAATAAAATAAGCAGTCCCTAAAGATGTAAACCAAACCAATAACGTAGCAGAAGCAAGGACATACATACTGATATAAGCGGTATACTCAATTCGAATCGTCGAAAATGTTGCTACATATTCTTTCAAAAACCATATGCCTAAAGGAATTCCTACTAGCCAACCAATAAAGGTAGTTAGTATAGTCTCAAAAAGAGTTACCGTCTGTAGATATTGATTAGAAAATCCTAATACTTGTAATGTAGCATAGTCTCTCATTCTCTCTACAAAGTTTAAAGAACCCAGATTATAGAGAACAATAATAACAAGTAATAAGGCAAAGCCAATAATCATTAGAAATACACTCATCAAACTAGCTACAAAATCATAGGCATTTTTTTCTTGGCTCCCTTTTTCAATGACAGATAGAACACCTTTGTCTTGCTTAATAGTATCTTGGTCCACCTCTGACCCAACTAATAAAGTATGGGGAGTAAAATCTCCCCCTGCTTTTTCAAAGACTCTAGCATGAAGATAAGCCCCTTGATTGGTTTCACTTGTGACAATCCCTTTTACTTCAAACTTGTAAGTATGACCATCTTGATAAGGAGTTACAGTTAAAAAATCTCCGACTTTAATACCTGCCAAACGGGCAAATGATCTAGTTACATACAAACCATCATCTTTCAAAGATTCAGCACTCTCTGTTTTTGCTTGTATCATATCTCCATCATCAAATATAATCAATAAACGGTTGTATCCATCATCTGGACTAAAATGTGCTTGTGAAATTTGTACACCTTGCCCACCATATTTAGACTTAGAAGTAGGATAATCCGCTACGGTCAGTCGTTTTGAATAAGAAAAATCTTCATTATATGCCTTATCAACAAGATGATTCATGGACACAGGCATACCAATTCCAGCAATCAGTAACATCATACTTCCTGCAACTCCCACGATTCCCATCAAAACTCGAATACGATTAAACGAGGCATCCCGAATTGCCCATCTTGAAGGATAAGAAATTCGTTGCCAGATAGAGGAAAATCTTTCCACAAAGACAGATTTAGCAACTTTTTCTTTACCTCTTAAAAATATTGCTGGTAAGCCTCTAGCTGACTCTCTAGAAGCTAAATAGGCAGCTAAAATACAAATTATAATGACTACAATACCAATGACTATTGATGAAGATGAATAAGAGATTTGCCAATTTGGAAGTGTAAACATTGACTTTTGAGTTTCTAGTACAAACCATGACATCAAGGGAGAAATAGCAAAGCCTGCGAAACTTCCTAATAAACTTACTACTAAGCCAAATAAAATATAATGTAAACTGATAGCCTGATTTGAAAAGCCTAAAGCCTTTAATACAGCAATCTCTTTTGTTTGACCATCAATCAAACGCTGAATGGTTGTAAACATAGCTAAAATAGCTAACAAAATAAAGATAAAAGAAAATAAGTAAGATAAATTTCTAATTTGCCCCACTCGATCGGTAGCTTCTGATATTTCAGTTAAACTTTTTTGATCTTGATAAGAAACTAAATCGCCCCCAAAAATAGACTCTAAATCTCCTCGCAAATCTATCTTAGAGCCATAAATTTCTAAGGCATTATCTGACGATAAACCCAGAATTCCTTTTGCAATTTCATTATCTGCAATATAACCGTAGGCATCATTATCAGGATTTGGAGCTATATATTCCATGCTACCTGTAAAATAAATCTTATCTGTCGCCTGAACAAATCCTACAATTTCTAAATCTATCTGTTTCCCCCTTGATGAAATAGAAATTGAATCTCCAATCTGTAATTGATTCTTCTTAGCATAATTCCCATCAATCCAAATCGAATCTTGTTTTCCTTCAGAAAAAGGACTTCCTTCTGTTACTGTAACCAGTTGATTATCTGTAATCGTTTCAAGATTGATTCGTCCGTCAGTCTTGTCTAAACGAACAATATTAGCAAATCCTTTCTTTTTACTGATAACTTTTTCAACAGAAGATAATTGTTCAACCTGCTTGATTTTTGATTCATCAATTTGTCTCGCTTGAACCCAAACAACAGGAAGTTCAGATTGTTTCAAATAACTCTCTAGACTCTTTTCAAGTCCATGCCAAGCTCCTTGTAGCCCTACAAAGATTAATACACTTAATAGAGACATCAGAAAAACAGAGAAAAATTGTTGCCAATTTTGCCGGAGATCTCTTAATAATTTTATATGAAGATACCTCATCCCAACACCTCTTCATTATTCTCTATTTTTTCAATACTTCCATCTTTCAAATATATAACTCGATCTGCAAATTTAGCAAACTCTCTATTATGTGTAACCATTACAACTGCAGCATTCCCATTTCTAGAAACTTCCTTCAATAAAGTTAAAATACTATCACCTGTCTTTGAATCTAACGCTCCTGTAGGTTCATCACACAATAATAGACTAGGCTCTTTAGCCAATGCCCTTGCAATTGATACACGTTGCATTTCACCTCCAGAAAGTTGATTAGGAAAATTATTTTTTCTATGGAGTAAACCAACTTGATCTAAATACATATCAATTTCTTTATTGTTTTTCACTAAATTGGCTGCAATACCTATATTCTCCTTGGCTGTTAAACTTGGAACTAAGTTATAAAATTGAAAAACAAAACCAATTTTATCTTTTCGATAAGCAGATAATTCCTTATCCGTAAACTTTGTTACTAGTTCCTCATCAAATATAAAGGTTCCTGATGTCGCACGATCCATCCCACCAAGTAAATTTAGCAACGTACTTTTCCCTGAACCTGATGGACCTAAAATAACTGTAAATTTCCCTTTCTCAATAGAAAAACTAACTTGATCTAAAGCACGAACTTCTTGCTCCCCCACCTTATAAATCTTACTAACATTTTGAAACTGAATCATACATACTCCTAATATCTTGTCATAAATTTTATTTTTTCCTTTAATGTAGGCTCTTCATACTGCTCTATAATACGTTTAGATACTGCTTCCCTGTTTTCTCGTATAACCTTTTCAGCTAAGGAAATAGCCTCATCTACTGGAACAACTATTGGCAACTTATAATGTTGAATGATCTGATTTAACCGTTCTTTCTGACTACCTTTGACACAATAAGGTGTCAGACCCAAATTCCTATAAGCTTCATATAATTCCTCATCTGATAAATTTCGATACTCTTCAGATACTGGTCTATGCCCATCTGGATCCATTGCAAACTCTACTGGTAAATGAACAACATCTGTATACCACAATTTCGCATGATTCTTAGAGACAACTCCATAAGCAGTCAAATATTTTTTGAAAAATGTTCGACCAGGAAGACCTAAAATAGATTTCATCAGTCGATGAATGAATGCTGAGCCTGGATTAATTCCTACCCTCATTCGAACAGTCCCGTAAATCCATTCATTCAATACTGAACCATCTGATAGAAAACTTCCATGTTCCTTGTATAAAATTCCTTCCGTACGAATTCTCTCTTCAAAACGCTTTAGCCCTAGTGCCATTAATTCGGTTGATGACATATCCTGAAATCTTCTGCCAGGATATAAATCTGTCAAAATTTCCCTCGCAGATAAAGCGTCAATTAAGGGAAGTCCCGTTGCAATCGAAAGAGCTGTAGCAGTTGTTGTCTTACCTGTAGAATAAGTGCCTGATATGACTAACCTTAATTCTCTATTTCCCATCACTGTCCCCCTCCATCAGGTAATTTTTGAGCTATTTTACTTTTAAAGACTACCTTATAATCTACATCATACCCAGACATTTCGTAGACTTTCCAATGCTCTTCTCTAATTTTTAATAATCTATTTTTTGAAACACTACCACTAAGCTCTACTACTCCGTTTAAAATTTGTGAATTCAAGTCTGCACTCACTTGCTTCATCCACATGGTATTGCTCTCTTCTCGAGACATCTCTTCTATATGGTAGGCTAACATCTCTGCCATTTGAGAAAAAATAATCAGAAGTTCTAACAAACTATAATAATTCTTTTCTAGACTACCTACACCACTATATTCAATATCTTTGATCAATACTTGCTCTGCTTTACAAGATATACTACTATCTGAAAACTCAACATCGTATATATCATGTTGTCTATCTCTCAAATGAGTTGATAAAAAATCTCTACCTTGTTCTCCTATAGCAACTACATTTTCCATACATTCTAATAATTGATAGCCTAAACAAACTTTCATATCCATTACCAAGCAATCAAATTCAATCACTTGGTTCGTCATTTTGAAATTTTGTAATTCTAATCTTAAATTTACCAATTCTTCTATAGCTTTTATCCCTGACTTTATCTCAAAATGGCTTAACCTATACTGATTTAAGCTCACTCCCATTCTTTTCAGTATTTCACTTCCAAATAAATGAGCTAATACTATTCCATCTAATGTACTCAGGTGTTGCTGTACGATTTCAGATTGTTTACTAGACCATAAACCCTCCTGATGAAGAGAGCCAACTCCTTCTAAAATATTTTTCAACTTAACTTCATAAGTCGTTCTCTTATGTCCTCTACCAAAATAGCGATTTCTATTATCTCCAAGTAAATAATCTACTGTTAGCATATCCTTCTCCAATCTGTTAAACTGACTCTATCTTAAACAAAAAAAGACAAGAAAGAATCCGTAATTTACGAAAACCTTCTTGCCTTTTTAGGATAAATTATAAAGATACTAGATTTAATCGAATAGCCTCACGTACAGCTCCAACTCTACTCGTCACTCCCAACTTTGAACAAATATTTGAAACATGGGTATCCACTGTTCTCCTGCTAACAAATAAACTATTTGCTATCTTTTCATTAGAATATTCTTTTACAATAAGTTCCAATACACTTAACTCCATATCTGTCAATAGATTATTTTCTTGCTTTTCTAACAAATCATCTGGGATAACGTGATTTCCCTTATAAACAGCATAAATTGCACTTTTAACATCCAAATAAGAACTTTCTTTGGGTAAAAAAGCTTGAATCCCAAAATCCATCGCTCTCTTATGTAACAAAGTATCATAAAATCCTGATAAAAGAACTATCTTGGGAACTGTATTCAGAAATCTATTTATTTGACTAATAACATCAAATGCCGTTACTCCTTTCAGCATAAAATCCATAACTAGCACATCTACCTTTTCATGCTTGAGACAAAGAAGTAAATCTGCTACTTCTGTATAGGAACCAACAATTTTAAAATCATCTTCCTTTAAAAAATAGTTCTCCAATCCTTGTAATACTAAACTGTGATCATCAATCAAAACCAAACGAATCATTTTTCTTCCCTTCTATAGGTATCCGTATCTTCACACTTGTAGGTTCTATATTTATCTGAACAGTTCCCCCCAATAAATGAACCTTCTCTACAATTCTATTTAAACCAAAATGATGTTCATTAGACTGATAGTTTCCCTTAAAAATACCATCATCTATAACTACAATTGATAAAATCTTTTCTTTTGTAGATAAATCTACAGTAATTTCTCTAGCATTCCCATGAAGAATACTATTATTTACTAGTTCTTTAACTGTCCTTAATACAAACGTGCCCACTTTATCATTAACTTTTTCTTCATCTATTGAAAAAGTTGTCATAATCGAAACAGTTTCCATCTTCATGAATTGGTTTAATATGCTAGTAATAGATTCTTTCAGCCCTAATTCATGCACCATTAAAGGATAGATATTGGAACATAAATCTCTTAATTCAAAGACAATATCATCCAACATCTCTAATAAAGCTACCCTATTAATTTGTTCACTAATTTCTAACTGCTTTTTATAATAAATAACCTTCTGAATTGTAGTATCATGTATAAACGTTGCAATTTCTTCCCTCTCCAATTCAGTAGCTACAAAAGTATGAAAACTACTAAAGATTCCCTCCATTTTATGGCTAATCAACATCATTTTCCTTATTTCAGGTAACAAAGCTAGCGAGAAAAGAAAAGTGTAAAGAACGAAAAAAATTGGAGAAAATTCTCTTAATAACAGACTAAAAAGAATAATTAGACTAGTAAAAAAAACGGCAAATATCAAGTTATATATGAACGGGTTCCACTTCCAAGCAACATATATCATTCGCTCTAGTATCAAGTTATTCACAATAGAGAACAAAATAAGCAACAATAGAGGAATACTATAAATAAACGAAACTTCCTTACCAATCGAAAAAATATATCCAAAAAATAGAGGAAATAAGGCAAGAACTGCTAAAAATAAGGTATGAATTGGCAACATTTCTCTTATCTGAGAGTAATTTATAAGCATCTTTAACAGTAGGATAACTAAAAAGAAAAATACTAAATAAAATACTCCTCTAGAAAAAAAGGTGGTCAAAAAATCAATGGGCTGTATAAGATTATAGACATACAAAAGTTGAGTTATGAGTGAATAGCCCAGTATAATACGAGAAAAGTTAGAAATAGTTGAACCTTTTATCTTTAAGACTAATACTCTAATGAAGATATCCATGAATAATGGAAATAAAGTCAAGTATGAAATTAATAGACTACGACCAAATACATCTCCTATACTTGATGGAATAATCGATAATAACATCAGACTAGTATAAATAATAAAATAAAAATATCGTTTCCCAGTTTTTCCTCTACTTCTGCCTTTTATGTATGAGCGAAATAACAGTAGAATCAGAAAAGCAATGATTGATAAAACAAGAAAGATAATCTGGCTTGATCTCCCAGATTCTATTATTAAAGTCTTTGAAATTCCTCTATCTAATACTGTCACAGAATGAAGCGGTTCAACAATTAAAAATCGAGATAATAAGAAATTACTATCTGGATTCTGACCGTCTATTTGTATAATAGATGACCCTATTATCTCTTGATGATTCGCAAAGCTTCCCAGATTATGGACTTGTCTAACTATCCATTCATTATCATGTTTATCTACGGTGATTCCACTGTACGTTCGGTTAAATATTGAAAACGAAAAATAAAAAAAGAAAATAAATAACAAAACAAAATAAAATCGAAACATTTTTGACTTCATTTCCATTAAATCTCCATATTTCAATCGATATTGATGTTTATTCTACCATTTTTTCATTCAATAAGACAGGTTTTATAGTTAAATTTATTCTTTTTTCTTTCGAGATATAACTGATACAATCTTCCTCCATGGGCAATCCCTACCTCTTCAACCAAATCAACCACTACTTTGAAACAGGAGAAATCCTACCTGATTTGACCTTTGAAGACAAGATGAAAATCGCCTACGAACACTTGAAACGCTTGATTAACCTCAAAGGAGAAAACGTCGCAGTTCGTGAATTCCGTGGCCTCGCTCCTCACTACCTTCGTGGAGCCATTTCACAAGCTAGCACTCTGGCAGTTGGATAAGGCTTAATAGATTAAAACCCGTAACTCTCTTAAAGTTTACGGGTTTTTGATTGTAAAAATTCAAATACTTAGAGCTATTATTGACTCAAAGCAACACTGGAAACCTTGCCATCCGCTCCTGTTGTAATTTGGATGATTTTTCCCCCACCAATTTTGGCATTATACTTACCATCATCAAGAGTATAAGAATAGCCTTTGATAGAATAATTTTCTTTCTTTCCATCAGAAGATTCTACTGTAAATTGACCACCTGATGAAACTGTGATAGTTTCGCCATTGGCTCCCTTCCAATTGCCCGCTGCAGCTGAGAAATCACCATCTACCATGGTTAAAACACCCTTGTAACGTTTATTTTGCTCTGCTTGTTTGTCTTGAAGTTTGCGGTCAGTTGTAGGATCATAGCTTGATTGGTTAGACTGGGCTTGAGGAGCTTGTTGAGTTGAAGGAGTCTGAGCACTAGCCGCCTGTTGATTAGCCACTTCTTGACCTTGTCTTTGCTCTGGTGCAGGTGCCGCTTATGATGGCGTTGCAGTTGCTGAAGATTGATCAGTAGACGCCTTAGCCTTTTCAGATGAAGCTGAACTTGAGGATTTCTGAGTCTTGCTTTCTTTGCTAGCAGAAGCTGCTTTAGAACTTGATGATTGGCTTGTCTTAGCAGAACTGTTTGCTTGAGTTGTTTCCTTTTTATTTCCACAAGCTCCTAATAGCAAGGTAGAAGCCAATACAGTTGCTGCCATCAATTTGATATAGGTTTTCTTTTTCATTTTTCTACTCTTTTGTAATATTTTAGAAATATAAAGAAATCCTTTTGTAATGCAATTGTAACATTGAGATTTAAATATGTCAACAATTTATCTAAACTATTTATTTAAACTATTTTAAAAATCTTAAATACTTTAGATACATTTACTCCTCCTGCTCTTCTATTCGTAATAAAACAGAAAAACCGGATATTTTCCTGTTAAAAATTTGAATTTGTTTTTTTGTGTAATCGCTTGTATTTTTTGTCAAAGGAATATAATAACATTGAAATAGAATATAGGAGGTGCACTCTCATGCTAAACAAGTATTACAAGTATCTTCCTTGGGTGATTTTGGGAGCTTTCTGGTCTTATCAGTCTGCAATTCGCTACGCTCAGACTACATTTGATTTATTTTACTTAATAATCATTTTTATGATTGTAGATATAGCTTTATTGTATTTACACGAAACCTATTTAAAATATAAATACAAAAACTTCTTTACTCACATGTTGAGTAATCCTAAGAAAGATAGGCACATCTAAAAACAGTCGCAACAGAAAAGCTATCTCATGATGGTACATAAAGAGGTCGGGAACTTTATCCCGACCTCGTTTTTATGCAATATCAAACTTTAACTGGCCTGCTTTAACACCAATCTTAAGTGTACTGCCTGCCACTACTTCTCCCTTGAGAAGAAGTTCTGCTAACTTATCTTCCACTTCTGTTTGCAGGGTTCTGCGAAGTGGACGAGCTCCCATCTCTGGGTCATATCCTTGATTTGCCAACAATTTCAGTGCGGAAGCTTGTAATTTCAAGTCAATACCTTTTTCAGCCAAACTTGCTACTAAAGGTTTAACCATAATCTTCACCACTTCCTGCATATGGTCGCTAGACAGGCTATGGAAGACCACCTTTTCATCAATACGGTTAATAAACTCAGGTCTATAAGCTTTTTTCAGCTCTTCAAACATGCGTTTTTCCATATTTTCCTGATCAAAACGAATGTCCTTTGCCCCAAAACCAACAGTCTTGTCATCACGAAGGGCTGTCGCACCAAGGTTTGACGTCATGATGATAATGGTATTTGAAAAGTCAACCTTGCGTCCCTTGCTATCGGTCAAGACACCGTCATCCAAGACCTGCAAGAGAACATTAAAGATGTCTGGATGGGCCTTCTCTACCTCGTCAAAGAGGAGAACGGAATAGGGTTTGTTGCGAACCTTCTCGGTCAACTCCCCACCTTCTTCATAACCCACATAACCCGGAGGAGCTCCATTGAGACGACTGGCTGCGAATTTCTCCATATACTCACTCATATCAAAGCGGATAAGGGCTGATTCGTCATCAAAGAGAACTTCTGCCAGAGCTTTGGCCAATTCGGTCTTACCGACACCCGTAGGTCCTAGGAACATAAAGGAACCAATCGGACGCTTGTGACTGCGAATCCCTGACTGATTGCGGCGAATGGCACGGCTAATGCTTGAAACAGCTTGATCTTGACCGATGACACGTTTGTGCAGTTCTGCTTCCAAATTAAGGTATTTCTTGGCATCAGTCTGAGTCAGTTTTTGAACTGGAATACCTGACAAGCGACTCAAGGTGGTCAAAATATCAGACTCTGTCACCAAGTCTTTGTAGACAGGCACTTCCTCTTCTTTTGCGATTAGCTGGGCTGCCTGTTTCCACTTACCATCCATCAGGGCCTTATCAGCTGGACTCAAACCTGAATCGTCTGCTTTTACATGCTTAGCCTTATTTTGCACTGTTGCTGCTGCTTCATCTAAGAGGTCGATAGCAGAGTCTGGCAAGTGACGACTAGTCAAGTAACGATGGGCCATCTTGACAGCTGTTTCAACCGCTTCATCTGTAATTTGCACACGGTGATGTTTCTCATAAGTCGCCTTCAAGCCTTGCAAAATGGTCATGCTGTCTGCCACACTTGGCTCTTCAATCGTCACTTTAGCGAAACGACGAGAAAGGGCCGCATCTTTTTCGATATGTTTTTGGTATTCTTCCTGAGTGGTCGCACCAACCGTTCTCAAAGTTCCACGCGCCAAGGCTGGTTTCAAGATATTGGCCGCATCCAGAGTCGAGTCAATACCACTACCAGAACCCATGATGGTGTGGAGTTCATCGATAAAGAGGATTACTTGGCCATCTTCTTCAATATCCTTGATGATATTATTCATGCGTTCTTCAAAGTCACCGCGGAAACGTGTCCCTGCAACGACATTCATCAAATCCAGCTCTAACACGCGCATCTTAGCCATTTCCGCAGGTACATCACCACTAGCAATACGCTGAGCAAGCCCAAGCGCCAGAGCTGTTTTTCCGACACCAGCATCCCCAACCAAGACAGGATTATTCTTGGTCTTTCGACTCAAGATTTGAATCATACGGGAGATTTCCTTGTCTCGACCGATGACTGGTTCTAACTTGCCAGAACGCGCTTGCTCTGTCAAATCATGCGTATAGTCCTCTAGACCACCACTCGGAGTCTGTGGCATACCCATCATATTAGCCATAGAATTTTGCTTGTCAGCTACTGTACGATGGCGTTGACGTAGAGCCTTGAGATCTTCACGATTCCAGCCTGCTCGTTCTTCTAAATTTCGACGAAGGGCTGCAATCTTAACCTGATCTTTCTTGTCTTCATAAGAAAAACCAGCCCTCTCCAAGATACGAGTCGCCAAGGCATTGCCATCATGCAAAATCGCATAAAGGACGTGCTCCGTCCCTAGCACCTTAGCATGGACCACTGATGCTACATACTCTGCTTCATCAAAGAGAACCTGCAAACGATGGGAGAACGGCAATTCCGTAAAGGTTTCATCCTGGCTATAGTCCGTTTCAGTCAGTTCCAAAGCGACTTCTTCTAAACGGTCCATCTCATATGGATAATCATTTAAAGTCGCCCCTGCCACACTATAACTGTGATTAGACATGGCAATCAACAAGTGCCAAGACTCTAGATAACGAGCTCCAAAATGGCCAGCCACCATGTAGGCACTTTCGATACATTCATTCAATGCTTTTGAATAGTTCATCTTACTTCCCTTTTCTATCTACCTCTTGTATGACCTGTCGTAGCATGTTTGCTCGAAGTACTGGTGCTTCTTCTCCTAAAACGCGATCCAAAGCTACTGCTACCAGCAAATTCATCTCCTGCTTGGTCATCAATTCCTGCTCAACCAAAAGCTGGAGAATATCTTCATAAATTTCTTGACTAACTCGCTCACCAATTGAGTAAAGTAGCTCCCTGAGCATTTCATGATGACTAGAAAACTCAATCCGTCCTATACGAATGTAGCCTCCACCACCACGCTTACTTTCAACCAAGTAGCCTCTACTTTCCGTAAAGCGTGTCTTAATCACATAGTTGATCTGACTAGGAACAACCTGAAAAGTATCTGCCAACTGACTCCGTTGCAACTCCACAATTCCAGATTGATCTAAAATCGCCTTGATGTAGGCCTCAATATGATCCGATGTATTTTTAAATCTCATTACAAACCCACCTCTCTCTTTGAACCTTGACTATCTTTGACTATTATACCGAAATTTTCTCATTTTTAAAAGAAAAAGGGCGCTGGTAAAGGATAATCTTCACCAACTCCCTATTTTTCTACTTATCTAAGCCTAATTCTGCCAAGATTTGACGTTTGTAGGCAATCTTTTGGACTTCCTTGTCTTCGCTCTGGGACCAATCTAGTTTAATTTCTGAAACAATCTGCCCAGGTCGACTTTTCAAGATATAGATGCGGTCGCTAAGATTAAGGGCCTCCTCGATACTGTGAGTAATAATCAAGGTTGTTAGCTGCAACTGCTTGTGAATCTCAAGGTACCAAGCGTGAAGTTCCATCTTGGTCATCTCATCCAAGGCACTAAAGGCCTCATCCAATAGAAAGAGCTTATGCCCGAAAAGGTAGGTCCTGAGCAAGGCCACACGCTGGCGCATCCCACCACTGAGTTCATGAGGGTATTTATCTCTTACAGCTGTCAACTGGAAGGTCGCAAGAATGTCATCCGCGCGAGCAATAGCTTCTGCCTTATCCACTTTTTGAATTAAGAGGGGCAGGATGATATTGCCAAGCACCGTCTTGTGCTCCAAGAGTAGATCCTTTTGCAACATATAACTCACGCGCCCCTTGGGATTCTCCTCACCGTCCAGAACAATTCGCCCTGACTGGACTTCTAAAATCCCAGCAATTAAGTTAAAGAGGGTGGTCTTTCCTACACCACTTGGACCTAGGATAGAAACCACTTCACCTGAAGTCACTTTCAGATTGATATCCTCTAAAATCCTCTCTTGACCATAGGCATAACTGACGTGTTCTAGTCTAATTTCTGTCATTATTTCACAAATTCGTTGGTGAAGCCTTTGTCTGTCAAGTCTTCTTTAAGGATACCATTTTCTTTATCCCATTTGTAGAAGGCATTCCAGCGAGCTGCGTCAAATTGACCCCATTTTTCCTTGTCGCTTGCGTATTCTTTTGACAAGTATTTTTGAGATTCGATGACAAAGTCACGTTTTTCCTGAAGTTCAGGTGCATTCTTGATGAGGATATCAGCTGCTTCTTCTGGATGCTCCATAGCATATTGGTAACCTTTTTTGATAGCTTGGATGACTTTACGAGCTTCTTCTTTATTGTCTTTCAGATAGTCGTTGTTGGCGATGATAACTGGTGAGTAGTAGTCAAATTCCTTAACGTAGTCTTTCAAGTACATAAAGTTAGCCTCTACGCCTTGAGATTTAGCAAGGATACCATCCCAACCGTAGTAGATCCAAGCAGTATCAAAGACACCATTAGCAATCGGAGTGATAGAGTTTGAGTCATTATTTGGTACTTTTTCTACCTTCTCAAAGTCTCCACCTTGTGATTCTACCAAGGTTTTCAACATAGCAAGTTCAGTTGGGTCATTCCAAGTCCCGTATTTCTTACCAACCAAGTCTTTTGGACTAGCTACATTGTCAGATTTACGAGAGATGATTCCTGATGTATTGTGCTCTACGATAGCTGCAACGGCAGTAATTCCTGCTCCTTTTTCCAATTTTTTAGCCATGTAGTCTTGGAAATACACTGCAAATGGTGCCTTTCCGTTGATAACCAAGTCAGAAGAACTTTCTTCTGGTGGCAATTTCAAATCAACATCCACTCCAGCTTCTTTGAAATAACCTTTTTCCTTGGCAACATAAAGTCCTGTGTGGTTGGTATTTGGTGTCCAGTCTAGGATAAAGTCGATTTTCTTGAGTTCTGCCTCTTTGTTATCCTTAGAAGCAGTTCCTTGACCACAGGCCACAAGCACAACAGCTACAAGAACTGTTAAAACAGTTAAAAACACTTTCCATGTTTTTTTCATTTTGATTTCCTCTTTTCTTTTTTGAAACATTCTAATTTTACGAACGTTTCCATTTAATAACATATTTTTCACTAATATCGACAAATTTCATACCCAAAAGGCTGATAATCGATACCAGAATAATAATAGCAAACATGGTATCATACTGAAACAGTTTCTTGGACTGAATCATGTAAACACCTAGTCCTTCAAAGCCTCCCAACCACTCAGATACCACTGTTGTGATAAAGGCGTAGGAGACACTAACCCTCAGACCTGCATAAAAGTAAGGCAGACTGACTGGAATTTTAAAATGCCACAGGATTTGCCAAGGTTTGGCCCGCATCAGACTAAACAAGGTCAGCATATCCTTGTCACAATGCCTAAAACCGTCCAAAATGCTGACGATGATAGGGAAGGTTGTCGTCAAGATAATCAAAACAATCTTGGGCAAAATCCCATAGCCGAGCCACAAGACCAGGATAGGAGCTATGGCAATGGTCGGGATAGTCTGAACAACCACCATCATTGGGTAAATCAGGTCATTAAGCCAAGTCAAACTGTCCATGAGTACAGCCATGAGACAGGCAATCAAGACTCCCAAAATTAGACCTAACAAAGCCACTCTCAAGGTGGCCCAGCTATGGTGCCAGAGAAATTCTCTATCACGAACAAAGGCCTGGAGAATTTCAAGAGGTGTCGGCAGGATAAACTTGGGGAGAAGTTTAAGAAAACCTGCTAACTGCCAAATTGACAAGACTCCTAGAAAGCCCAATAGACTAATGTGTCGTCTCAGTATACTTTTCAAGTTTCTCATCAATACTTAAAATCTCTCCTACATTTATTTTGACATTGGCAAAGACATTATCTGCCTCCTGCCCTGCCACTTCCAGCGCTTCTTTGAGAATGCGCATAAGCTCATCAAACTCCCCTTCCAAGACCGTTTCAAATGGTGTCACCACCATGGTCACTTCTTGAGCTTGCAGATAAGCAATGACCTGATCAATAACAGCTATCCGATTAATCCCCTGTGCTAGGGGTAAAACTTGCAAGGCGATGCTTGCTTTCATAAAAACCTCCTCTTCTCGTTTTCCTTTGACAAAAAGAAAAACCTTTACCATATATGGAAAAGGTGCAGAATAGACTAAGTATCGTTCCCTACGCTGGCATTACCCAGATCAGGTGCGGTCGAAGTTTAACACTTCCTCTCAGACTGTACACAGACTCCCATATATTATATGGACATATGATAGCGCAAAATAAAAAAAATGTCAAGGAAACTGCTTACAGAAAAACATGAAAAAGAGTTTGAAAACAAGTGCTTCAAACTCTACATAGCTTTTTTATTTAGCCTCGTACCAGGTTGCCCCTTCATTCTCATCTGCGATAAGAGGAACACTGAGTTGAATAGCTTCTTCCATAGTTTCTTTCACCAATTTTTTCATCTCTGCCAATTCAGATTTAGGAACTTCAAGGACAATTTCATCGTGCACTTGTAACAGCATCTTAGTTTGATACCCCCCTGCGACCAAGGCCTTGTCTAGCTGAATCATAGCAATCTTGAGAATATCTGCCGCCGACCCCTGGATAGGAGAGTTGATAGCTGTCCGCTCTGCAAAACCACGAATGTTGAAGTTACGCGAATTGATATCTGGCAACTCACGACGACGTTTAAAGAGGGTCTCTACATAGCCCTTATCACGCGCCTCACGCACTACTTCATCCATGTAGTTTTTAATACCTGGGAAGCGTTCAAAGTAGGTATCAATATAGGCTTTGGCTTCCTTACGGCTAATGCCCAAATTATTAGACAAGCCAAAATCTGAAATCCCGTAAACCACTCCAAAGTTAACCGCCTTGGCATTGCGACGATCATTTGCAGTCACATCCTCAGGACGTTCAATGCCAAAGACCCGCATGGCTGTCGAAGTATGGATATCTGCCCCCTCTTGGAATGCCTTTATCAAGTGTTCATCTTTGGAGATATGTGCCAAAACTCGTAATTCAATCTGTGAATAGTCGGAGCTGAGAAGGACACTATCCTCCCACTTTGGCACAAAAGCCTTACGAATGAGGCGACCTTGTTCCAAACGCACAGGAATATTTTGCAAGTTGGGGTCCACACTAGACAGACGACCTGTCTGGGTCAAATCCTGCACATAGCGAGTATGAATCTTGCCATCAGCTAAAATCCAGTCCTGCAAGCCAATCACATAAGTCGATTGAATCTTAGCAATCTGACGGTATTCTAGGATTTTCTTAACAATCGGCGCAATAGGAGCCAAGCGTTCCAAGACATCCACCGCTGTCGAATAACCTGTCTTGGTTTTCTTAGTGTATTCTAGAGGAAGTCCCAATTTTTCAAAGAGAAGCACGCCCAACTGCTTAGGCGAGTTGATATTAAACTCCTCACCAGCCAGTTCGTAAATCTCCTGAGTCAGTTTTTCAATGACAAGCTCATTTTCAGCCTGCATCTCAAGCAAGGTCTCTTTCTTGACCGTAATCCCAGCAATCTCCATCTTGGCAAGGACAAAGGCCAGAGGTTGCTCCATATCATAAAGAAGCTCTAATTGACCATTTTCACTGAGTTTTTCAAGTAAAATAGGTTCTGTTTCGACCAAAACGGCAAGCTTACGAGCCAAGTGTTCCAAGAATTTCTCGCGTTCAGGATTGGCCTTCTTGACCCCCTTACCATAGAAAGTTTCATCATCAACCAAATAAGTCTGACCATAAAGACTAGCAATAGTCGCAATTTCATTGTCCTCCACAGTCGAAAGGAGGTATTTAGCCAAACGGCTATCAAAAGCAGGCGACTGCAAATCCACACTAAAACGATTCAAGAGAACTTTAGCCTTCTTAAAGTCATAAACTCTCAGAGGTGTTTTTTCTAAAAAGTCCTTGAAAATCGGGTCTTGCAAAAGCTCAAGCTTGTCTGTCGCATAGAGCTTTTCCCCACAAGACCAGGCAAATCCAACCAAATCATCCGTATGGTAATTTTCACCAAAAAGCTCAAAGTGGAAGATAGACTCTTCACTCAGCATATCTTGACTGATTTGGTCAACAATAGTAAAGTCCAAACTCTCAGCCACATCAGCTGACGACACATTTAAAGCCTGCTTGAGCTGTTTGAAGCCCATCTCATCGTAGAATTTCCCGAGATTTTCCACATCTGGACCACTATAGACCAAATCCTCCAAACCAATCTCAATCGGTGCCTTGGTATCAATGGTCGCTAGTGTTTTAGACAAAAAGGCCTGTTCCTTATCATTGATGAGATTTTCCTTCATCTTAGAAGCCTTCATCCCATCGATATTCTCATAAATCCCCTCGAGTGAGCCATGTTCCAGCAAAAGCTTGATACCTGTCTTTTCACCAATTTTGGTCACCCCAGGGATATTATCCGACTTATCACCCATGAGCGCCTTGAGATCGATAAACTGAGCCGGTGTAATGCCCATCTTTTCCATAAGATATTCTGGCGTAAAGGCCTCAAACTCAGCTACACCTTTCTTGGAAATTTCAACCACCGTATGCTCATCCGTCAGCTGAATCAAATCCTTGTCCCCACTGACAATGGTAATATCAAAACCATCCTGCTCTGCTAGTTTATCCAGTGTCCCAATAATGTCATCCGCCTCATACTGAGCCAGCTCATAATGATGAATCCCCATATGATCCAGCAATTCACGAATAAATGGAAATTGCTCACGAAACTCATCAGGAGTCTTAGCCCGACCACCCTTATAGTCCGCATACATCTCTGTACGGAAGGTCGTCTTTCCCGCATCAAAAGCCACCAAAATATGACTCGGCTCAACCCGTTCCAACAAATGGCTCAACATCAACTGAAAGCCATAAATCGCATTGGTATGCAAACCAGCCGCATTCTTAAAACGGTCCAACTGCTGATAGAGCGCAAAAAACGCCCGAAAAGCAACAGAAGACCCATCAATCAATAATAATTTTTTCTTATCCATACACCCATTATAAAGGAAAGCACAAAAAAATACCATTGGGAAGAATTCCCTGAGAGAAACTAAGATAATATACAAAAGAGAAGGAAATTATTCCTTCTCTTGCAAACTACGAAATAAATTAGTTTTTACGTTTCACAAATGGAATAGCACCAAGGAACAATCCAAGGAATCCTAATGATGCAACTGCAACATTATCTTTACCACCAGTATTTGGAAGTTCTTTTTTATCTTCTGCTTTTGCTGCTGGTGCTTGATAAGTATTATCCTTGTTAGTACCTGCTGTTGTAAGAGTATATTCTGGAACTTCATTAATTGCTGGTGCGCCTGTTTCTGCATATGCTGGAACTTCGTTAATTGCTGGTGCGCCTGTTTCTCCGTATGCTGGAACATTGTTTACAGCTGGTGCACCTGCTTCTCCGTATGCTGGAACATTGTTCACTACAAGGTCTTCACCATTTGTAGATAAAGGTCCAGTATACTCAGGAATCTCTGCTTTAAGAGCTTCCACAGCTTCTCCGTTTTCATTTACAGGAGTATTAGTAGCTAGTGGGCCTTTATAGTCAGGAGTATCTGCTTTAGGAGCATCTACAGCTTCTCCATTCTCAGAAACTGGAATATCAGTAGCTAGCGGACCAGTATGCTCAGGAGCATCGGCTACAGTAGGAGCTGTTGCATCATTTACCCCACCATTGAAATCAGAGCCATTATTTCCAGAAGGAGAATCACTAGGATTCACACCACCATTGAATTCAGGAGCGTTAGGAGCACTTGGAACTTGGTCAGGTTGTTTAGCATCATCAGAAGGTGCATCACTAGGATTTACACTACCACTAAAGTCTTTCGATTCTTCACCCTTAGGAACTTCTTTTAAGTTTTCGATGTAACCTAAAATTGCGTTGTAATTCTCAGTTAGTTTGGCAATTGCATCGTCATCCTCTTGAACTGCTTCGTTCACTTCGTCGAAATTAGCCTTAGCTTCATCAGCTGCTGCTTTAGCAGAAGCAACTGAAGCTTCTAGTTTAGTTACAGCATCTTGCAATCCATCTTGGATAGCTTGATCCGCATTGTTTTTCTTAGCAGTTTCAAGAGCAGTTTTAGCTTTTTCTAAAGTTTCTTTTTGTTTCTCTAATGCAGCATTTTTCTCTTCTACTACCTTAGCTTTTTCAGCAGCATCAGCTTTATCTTCATCAGCTTCGTTAGTTAATTTTTCAATTTTTTCAGCTAAATCATCAGCAATGTCTGTAAGTTTTTTAACAATCGGTTTAGAAGCTTCTTTTTGAGCTGCTTCATCAATTTTTTTAGTTTCGTCAGCAGTTAATTCTTTAGTTTTATAAGCTTCAGGAGCTTTATCTTTTGTGTTGGCATCGTTGAGGAATTCATCTACAGCTTGAGTAGCTGTAAGAACTCCATCTTCAATCGCTTTTAGTAAAGCTTCTTTACCGATTTCAGCTTTTGCTTCTTCGATAGCTTTCGCTTTATCTTCAGGCTTGATGCTATCATCCTTATTGATTTTATCTTCAGCCTTTTTTTCAAGTTGCTCTAAAGCACCTTTCAAAGCTTCTAAATTAGCTGCTTCTTCTTTTTTAGCGTCTTCTTCTTTTTTAACTTCTTCTTCAACTTTAGCTTTCGCTTTAGCTGCTTCTTCTTTAGTCTTAGCTAATTCAGCTTCTGCGTCAGCTTTAGCTTTGTCTGCTTCTGCTTTTGCAGTCTCAGCAGCAGTTACATCAGCAGCTTCTTTTTTAGCTTTCGCTGTAGCTTCTTCAACCTTTTTAGCTTCTTCAGCTACTTTTTTCTCTAATTCAGCAACTTTAGCATCAGCCTCTGTTTTAGCTTTAGCAGCTTTTTCAGCTTCTGTTGGTTCTGCTTCTTCCTCTGGAGTTTCTTCTGCTGGTTTAGCTGGTTCTGCAGCTTCTTTTGCTTCTGCTTTTTTTACTTCTTCAAGAAGATTATCACGTTTTTCAGTTAAATCTTGAATTTCAGCTGCAGCAGCTTGAATTTTTTCATCAGCTTCATCAAATTCAGACTTCGCAGTATCACGTTCTTTTTCAATCGCAGTTACAGCTTTTTCTAACGGTGCTGTGATATCTTCAGCAAATCCATTATCTTTAGCGGATTTAAGAGCTTCTTTTGCTTCTTTTAAAGTATCTTCCTGTTTTTTTAGTGTTTCAGCTTTCTTTTCAGCATCAGCTTTTAATTGCTCAGCATCATCCGTTAAGTTTTCAATTGTTTCAGTTAAATCATCAGCCTTGTCTTGCAATTTTTCTGATTCAGGACGAGCAGCATCCACTGCTTCACCTTCTTCAATTCCCGCTTGCACCTCTTCAGGAAGCTTATCCTTAGATACAGGAGTTTCTGTTTTGATTGTTGGATTAGTATCTTGTGCTTTTTCAGCATCATCTGCTAACTCAGCAAGAATATCAGAAGCATTTAATTCACCAGATTCAACAGCCTTTAATAATTCTTCTTTTGCTTTTTTATCAAGCAATTCATTATCAGGAATTTGTTTCAAAGCTTCGGTTAAACCTTCTTTAGCTTCAGCTTCTTCTTTTGCTGCAGCTTCTTCTTTTGCGGCTTCTTCTTTTGCTTTAGCGTCAGCTTCAGCTGCTTTAGCTTTAGCATCAGCTAATTCATCGTCAGCTGTTTTCTTAGCTTCTTCAGCTTTAGTTTTTGCAACATCAGCCTCAGCAGATTCTTTTTTCTCTGTTTCAAGTTTAGTAGCTGCATCAGTTGCTGTAGTAGTTGTTCTATCTACTTTAGATTGAGCTTCATCAACTTTAGCGTTAGCTTCTTTTTCAGCTTCCTTGGCTTTTTCAACCTCAGTTTTTGGTGTTTCAGCCGCAGGTGTAGGCTTAGTTTCTCCAGTAGGTTGAGCAGCTGTAGGTTTGTCATCAGCTTTCACAACTGACGGTTGAGATGCAACAAATGTAGCACCTAAAACAGCCACACTAGCCAAACTGGTTAAAAACATTTTCTTTTTGTTCATCTTGTGTACCTCTTTTTGAGAATCATATTTATGTACATTATAAACCTTTTTTTGAGTGAAATCAAGAAATATGTTATATTATGTATACTTTATTATTAATATGTTGTATTTCAAGACTATAAAAACTTCAAGAAAGTAACGCATGTTTTACTAGCTTTCTTTTTTCTTTCTTTTCATCACTTTCATTTTCTATAGTAAATTATAGTTTCGAATCCAATTCAGATATCTTAACTCTTCATAAAAACTCTAGTTTAAACAAAAAAACAGGAGATTTCTCTCCTGTTCAGATTCAATTACTTAAAATTAAACCCACTCACCGTTATGATTTACAGTATAACCGTCCACCGTCGTATTAACAGCTAAGGCACCTGAAGAGTAAGAATAATACCACTTACCAGAAACTTGATACCATCCTGTTTTCATTGCCCCTGAACTATCTAGATAATACCACGATCCATTCTCCTTTAACCATCCTGTCTGCATTTCACCAGATGATTTCAAATAATACCAGCTAGAACCGTCTTTCAGCCATCCCGTTGATTTAGACCCATTTGATTTGAAATGATACCAACTACCATTTATTTTCTTCCAACCAACAGTTAAACTACTATTGGATCCATAGCTAGAGCTATTTCCTGATTAATTCTGATAATTCTGTGAAGAAGTCACCCCCTCTAGCTGGATATAGCGACGACTTCCACTATAAGATATATAACTCAACCACTTGTATCCATCTTTTTCAAGAATTTGATCATAATGAACATTCTCCCCAGAATAATAGTAATCAATCACAGTTGCACTAGCTAGGGGCTGAGTCTTGATAGCAGATTTAGCCTTAAAAAAATGTGTTCCTCCTGTGGAAGAGATACGAGAATCATTTAGAACGTGAGAATCAAGAGGATTTGTATTCACAGCCTCCAACTGAACATAGCGACGGCTTCCATTATAAGCTGTATAACTCAACCACTTGTATCCATCTTTTTCGAGAATTTGATCATAATGAACATTCTCCCCAGGATAATAGTAATCAATCGCAGTTGCACTAGCTAGAGGCTGATTTTTGATAGCAGATTTGGTCTTAAAATAATGTGTTCCTCCTGTTGAAGCCGAGGATTGACTGTGCCCAACACTGCCACCAGATAAATCTTTAAAATGAATAAAACCAGTCATAGTATTCGTCTTCACAACACGCTTGTTATAAGATTCCCTTATTCCATAGTTGTATTCTTCAATCTCAATCTGATCTCCCATTACATTTGATACCCAAGCAACATGACCATAAGTCCCTGCAGTAGACCAAGCAATGGAGCCAATAGCTGGTGTATTGTCTACACGATATCCTTCACGACGAGCACGATAGCCCCATTCATTCGCATTTCCATAAGCTGCCGGAATCTCAAAACCATTGACATTACTCAAACGAAAGGCTGCAAAAGAAGTACACTGACGAGAATACATGCGCCACTTATCAATCTCCTGGCTCCCATTTTTATAATGAGCAGGATAATCATCCCCACGTGCAATCGATCCATTTCCTCCGGAATAGGCATATACACTATCACCCGCTGCTAGCATCAATCCTACTACTAAAAAAGGAACAACCTTTTTAACTGATTTTCTAAAAGAAAATCCTGTCTCTGTTACTTTGAATGGTAAAACTTTCATTCTTCCTCCTTGAAAAATAATATAAATCGAAGATTACCTTCACTTAAACTATTCGGAGAAAAAAAGAAAAAGTGAGAAAATTTCTCACTTTAGTCAAGATAATGAATCAAATTCTTTTCTGTAAGGATATCTGAGTAAGTAAAGGATTCAACGTAAACATTAGCTTGTTTATCTCCTTCAACATTCCCAAATTCCACAATAAATAGGGATGGATAAACCTCAATTAGCTTACCCAATCTATTTTTTTGGCGCTTACGACCATTCTCCAAAGTCATTTCTACGACTTGTCCCTCATGTGCCTTGATTTCTTCTTTGATTTTTTTCATCTTGGCTACATCTGTAAATGCATCTGACATCTTATGCCTCCCTCTTTGAGATACTTGAAAATTTATTGTATTCTTTTTGGAAAATCAATTCCACCGTTCCACGAGCTCCACTACGGTTTTTCTCGATAATAACTTCTACCTTATTATTTGGTATGCCTTCCTCTTCTTCACCACCACGCTCATAGTAGTCGTCGCGATAAAGAAAGGCTACGATATCAGCGTCCTGCTCAATAGACCCAGATTCACGAATATCAGACAAGACTGGTCTCTTATCCTGACGTTGTTCTACACCACGAGAAAGCTGACTTAGAGCGATTACTGGAACTTTCAGTTCTTTTGCTAAAATTTTCAACTGACGTGAAATTTCTGAAACTTCTTGTTGACGATTTTCTCGGCCTGTACCTGTAATCAATTGCAAGTAATCTATCAAAATCAAACCAAGATTTCCAGTTTCTTGAGCCAGTTTACGAGAACGAGAACGAATCTCTGTAATCCGAATCCCTGGCGTATCATCAATATAGATACTTGCGTTAGCCAAATTGCCTTGAGCAATGGTATACTTTTGCCATTCCTCATCGGTCAATTGACCCGTACGGATAGAGTGAGACTCTACCAAACCTTCTGCAGCTAACATACGGTCTACTAGACTTTCTGCACCCATCTCGAGCGAAAAGATAGCAACTGTTTTGTCCAACTTAGTCCCAATATTCTGAGCAATATTCAAGGCAAAAGCTGTCTTACCAACCGCCGGACGAGCTGCTAAGATAATCAACTCCTCCTCATGAAGACCCGTCGTCATATGATCTAAATCACGATAACCTGTCGCAATCCCTGTAATATCTGTCGTTTGTTGAGAGCGAGCCTCCAGATTTCCAAAGTTGATATTCAACACATCTCGAATGTTCTTAAATCCACTTCGATTAGCATTTTCACTGACATCAATCAGCCCTTTTTCTGCCTGAGCAATGATTTCATCAGCTGGTTGCGAAGCCTCGTAAGCTTGATTGACAGACTCTGTCAACTTGGCGATTAATCGCCGTAACATAGCCTTTTCTGCAACGATTTTAGCATAATACTCCGCATTAGCAGAAGTTGGCACAGAATTGACAATCTCAACTAGGTAAGACAGGCCACCAATATTCTGTAAATCACCTTGATTATCAAGAATGGTACGAACCGTTGTTGCATCTATAGCATCGCCACGATCGGATAAATCTACCATGGCTTGGAAAATCAAACGATGGGCATACTTAAAAAAGTCCCGAGACTCAATATATTCTCGAACAAAAACAAGCTTACTCTCGTCAATAAAGATAGCCCCTAAAACGGATTGCTCAGCTAAGATATCTTGAGGTTGTACTCGTAACTCTTCTACTTCTGCCATCAGACTTCCCTTCCTTTTACAATCTTGTCAAGAAGGTGTAAACTTACCCTTCTTTCACACGAAGATTGATTACACTTGTGATATCTTGATAGATTTTCACTGGTACATCAATCAAACCAACCGCTCGAATCGGAGCTTGTACTTGAATATGACGTTTATCAATCTTAATTCCAAATTGCTTTTGCAATTCTTCTGCAATCTTCTTATTGGTAATAGAACCAAAAGTACGGCCATCTGGACCAACTTTTTCAACAAATTCTACAACCGTTTCTTCTGCTTCAAGTTGGGCTTTAATTGCTTTTGCTTCTGCAATCATCTCAGCGTGAGCTTTTTCTTCAGATTTTTGTTTACCACGAAGTTCACCTACAGCTTGAGCAGTCGCTTCTTTTGCTAGATTCTTTTTGATAAGAAAGTTTTGCGCATACCCTGTTGGTACTTCCTTAATTTCGCCTTTTTTACCTTTTCCTTTGACATCTGCTAAAAAGATTACTTTCATTCTTCTTTCTCCTTTTCCTTTATTTCAGTTAATACAATTTCTGTCAGTTTTTCACCTGCTTCTGACAAGGTTGAATCCTTAATTTGAGCTGCTGCCAAATTAAAGTGGCCTCCACCTCCCAGCTCTTCCATAATCCGTTGTACATTCAGTTTACTACGACTCCGAGCTGAGATGGATATAAAGCCTTGTGTATTTTTCGCAAGAACAAAACTCGCTTCAATACCTGACATAGCTAACATGGCATCTGCTGCCTTACTAATAACAACTGTATCATAGCATTTCGAGTCCGTAGCCTCTGCTATCAATACATCTGAACCTAATTTACGCCCCTGTAAAATCAGTTCATTGACCTCACGATATTCTTCAAAATCTGTCGCAGCGATTTCTTGGATAGCAATACTATCACTTCCTCTCGTTCTGAGATAGCTAGCAACATCAAATGTCCGACTAGTCACTCTTGAGGTGAAATTTTTAGTATCCAACATCATACCAGCCATCAAGACGCTTGCTTGCATACGACTCAAACGATTTTTCTTAGAATTTTGGAACTGTAGCAATTCCGTCACCAACTCACTAGCACTACTTGCACCACTTTCTATATAAGTGATAACTGCATTATCTGGGAAATCCTGATCCCTTCTATGATGGTCAATAACAATTGTTTGGGTAAACAAATCATAAAATTCTTTTGATAAAGTTAAAGCTGTCTTTGAATGGTCTACAAGAATCAACAAAGAACGATTGGTCACCATCCCCATTGCGTCCTTAACAGACAACAACTTTGTAACTCCTTCTTTTTCTAAGAATGAAACAGCTCGTTCAATATCTGGAGACATTTGTTCTTCGTCATAAAGAGCATAACTATTTTCAATCACATTACTAGCAAATAACTGCATACCTACAGCAGAGCCAAGAGCATCCATATCTAGATTTTTGTGACCAACTACAAAAACCTGATCCACACTTCTAATTTTATCTGAAATAGCTGTCATCATAGCGCGCGTACGTGTCCTTGTACGCTTGATTGACGCCGCAGATCCACCACCAAAATAAACGGGATTTTTCGTTTCGTCATTCTCCTTGACAACCACTTGGTCACCACCACGCACTTCAGCCAAGTTCAAGTTGAGCAATGCAACTTTCCCTATCTCATCATGATTTCCATCACCATAAGAAAATCCCATACTTAAGGTCAAGGGCAACTGTCTCTGTTTCGACTCTTCTCTGAAAGCATCGATAACAGAAAATTTATCATTCATCAATCCCTCAAGTACCGTGTAGTCCGTAAATAGATAAAAGCGGTCCATACTCACTCGACGGGAGAACATGGCATGCTTCCCAGCAAATTCTGAAACAAAATTGGCTACAAAACTGTTAATATGACTGATATCAGACTCTGATGTTTCATCTTCTAAGTCATCGTAGTTGTCAACAGAAACAATCCCAATCACAGGTCGACTCGTTACTAACTCAACAGTCGCTTCGTATTCTCCAGACACATCAAAGAAGTAAAGAACTCCAGATACCTTGTCCATATGAACCGAATAGCGGGTCTCACCCAAGGTCGCATAAGAACCTGGATTTCCTACCGATGCCTTGATAATTGTTTGAATTAATGCTACATCAATCTCGCCCACTTCATTCGTCAAAATCAATTCAGCATAAGGATTAAACCATTCAACTTCACCAGATGATAAGTCTAATTTAATAACCCCAACAGGCATCTGTTCTAACAAGGTTGTCAAACTATCTTCAGCTTGGTGGTTTACATACTGGATTTGTTCTACTTCACTCTTTGAGTAGTAGTCTCTCTGATGAATGAATAATAAACTATATGAACCCAAAATAAGTAGCAAAAGAAATAGCGTTATCAGTGTATTCGTTACAAAAACAAGTTGCACAGATAGCACTCCGAACGCCACTATTCCTAATATTAAGGGGAAAATAGGACTTACATAAAATTTTTTCATTCCAAACCTCTTGGCACCCATTATACCATAATAACCACCAAAAAGCGACTTTTTAAAAGTGTAATCAGTAATTCTATCAATTATAAGAAAAAGGAGGTTTACAATTCAGTAAACCTACCTTTACACATGTTGAAATTAAGATTCTTTAACTTCTAACAAGCCAATCTCGCCATCCTCACGACGATAAATCACATTGGTTGTCTGATCTTCAACATCCACATAGATAAAGAAATCATGTCCCAACAAATCCATCTGTAGAATAGCTTCTTCCAAATCCATTGGTTTTAAATCAATTTGTTTTGAACGAACAACTCTAGATTGGACAACATTTGAATCTTCCACCAATGCATCTGTAAATAATTGACTAGTTGCTACCTTATTTTTATTTTTACGTTCGATTTTTGTTTTATTTTTACGAATCTGACGTTCAATTTTATCAGTTACAAGGTCAATTGAGCCATACATATCTTGAGATACATCTTCTGCACGAAGAGTAATTGAGCCAAGCGGAATCGTTACTTCCACTTTAGCAGTTTTTTCACGATACACCTTCAAGTTAACTCGAGCATCCAACTCTTGTTCAGCTTGAAAATACTTTTCGATCTTTTCGAGTTTAGAAACTACATAATCACGAATTGCTTCTGTTACTTCTAGGTTTTCACCACGGATACTATATTTAATCATATGAGTACCTTCTTTCTAAACATTTTTGTTTTTCTGATTTCATTATAACGCTTTCATTTTATTTTTGCAAATTTTTTCCTCATCTTACAAGGGAAAATGTTTTTACATCCTCAGCACCAGCTTCTTCCAGTAGTTTCTTCACACGATTTATAGTCGTTCCAGTAGTGTAAATATCATCTATAAGTAGGATTTTTTTAGGAATAGTGACTCCACTTTTAATAAAGAAAGGAAGTTCTGTTGCCAAGCGTTCTGAACGATTTTTAGAAGAACTGGCTCGCTCTTCTCTCTTTTCTAATAAATCCAGATACGAAAAACCTGCTGCCTCTACCAAACCCTCAACCTGATTAAATCCCCTATCAAGCAATCTTTCAGGACTTAGGGGAACAATGACAAATTGGTACTCTTTGTATTTTTTCAACTCCCTACTTAAAAATGAAGCGAACACTTTTCTTAAAAGAAAGTCCCCATCAAACTTATACCGACTGAAAAAATCCTTCATAGCTTGATTGTAAGTAAAAATCGCTCTATGACTGACTTCAACTCCTTCTTTACACCAGAATTGACAGTCTTGACACTTCGTTGACAAACCTGTTTTCATACAGTTTGGACAGTTCTCTTCTCCAATCCTCTCAAAAGTAGAATCACAATCTAAACAAAGACAGGAGACATCATTCTTCAGAAGTAAGAGACTACTAAAAGTTAAAACAGTCTTCATAGTCTGTCCACATAACAAGCACTTCATAGACCCGCCTCCTTATTCATCTGCTGAATTTCCTTAATTGCCTTCTTGATTGAAGCATTTAACCCATCATGGAAGAAAAGCAAATCTCCTGTCGGTCTATCCATACTTCGTCCAACTCGTCCACCAATCTGAATCAAGCTAGACTTGGTAAACAGGCGATGATTTGCCTCTACTACGAAAACGTCCACACAAGGGAAAGTAACCCCACGCTCCAATATCGTCGTACTGATCAGTATTGTCAGTTCTCCATCTCGAAAAGCTTGTACCTGCTCTAATCGATCCTCTGTTACAGAAGAGACAAAGCCAATTTTCTCATTTGGAAATTGCTCCTGTAAGATTTCTTTTAACTGCTCCCCTTTTTTAATTTCTGATGCAAAAATGAGTAACGGATAACCTGTCTTTCTCTGCTTCTCAATATAGGATTTTAACTTTGGTGACAATCTACTTTTCTCTAAGAAATGATTAAAGTCCAATAACCAAACTGGTTTAGGAATAATCAACGGATTTCCATGAAATCGTCTAGGCAAACTCAATCGTTTTAATTCTCCTAAACGGACCTTCCTATCTAACTCATCAGTAGAAGTCGCTGTTAAAAAGATTCTCAGTCCATTCTCCTTTACACTATTCTTGACAGCATGGTAAAGCGTAGGATTATCAACATAAGGAAAAGCATCTACTTCATCCACTATCAGCAAATCAAAAGCATGATAAAATTTTAACAGCTGATGAGTCGTTGCAACAACTAGTGGTGTTCGAAAATACAGCTCTGATTCTCCGTGTAGCAAAGCTATCTCGCAAGCAAAATCCTGTTGTAGGCGCTTGTATAGCTCCAAACACACATCGATTCTAGGGCTGGCCAAACAAACTGCACCACCTTCATCAATCACTTTGGCCACAACTTGGTAAATCATCTCTGTCTTTCCAGCTCCTGTTACAGCGTGAACCAAGGTTGGCTCTTGCTTTTCTACCGCTTGAAGCAGTCCCTGTGATACCTTCTCTTGAAAAGGGGTTAATTGACCACTCCATTTAAGAACATCTTGCTTCGGAAAATCCTCCTGTGGGAAATAGTATAAAGATTGATCACTCCTAACTCGCTTCATAATTAAGCACTCCCGACAATAGTAAGCATCGATAGGCAAATACCATTCTTCTAGAATAGTACTATTACAACGTTGACAGAAAAATTTCCCCTTCTCCTTTCTCATTGCTGGAAGTTTCTCCGCTAACTGACGGTCCTCTTCTGATAATTCATTCTCAGTAAACAATCGGCCGAGATAATTTGGATTTACTTTCATACTTCTTTATTCGTAAAAACCTAGCGCTTTAGATAATTTTTTAGTACAATTAAATCATGGAATTTAGAACAATCAAAGAGGACGGTCAAGTCCAAGAAGAAATCAAAAAATCACGCTTTATCTGTCATGCCAAGCGTGTTTATAGCGAAGAAGAGGCTCGTGACTTCATTACTACCATCAAGAAAGAACACTACAAAGCTACGCATAACTGCTCAGCCTTTATCATTGGAGAACGTAGTGAAATCAAACGTACAAGTGATGATGGTGAGCCCAGTGGTACTGCTGGCGTTCCCATGCTTGGGGTACTAGAAAATCACAATCTTACTAATGTCTGTGTGGTAGTGACACGCTACTTTGGTGGCATTAAACTAGGCGCTGGAGGATTGATTCGTGCTTACGCTGGTAGTGTTGCCTTAGCTGTCAAAGAAATTGGCATCATTGAAATAAAGGAACAGGCTGGCATTGCTATTCAAATGTCTTACGCTCAGTATCAAGAGTACAGTAACTTCCTTAAGGAACATAATCTCATGGAACTGGATACAAACTTTACAGATCAAATTGATACGATGATTTATGTTGATAAAGAAGAAAAAGAAAATATTAAAGCTGCACTGGTAGAGTTTTTTAATGGAAAAGTTACTTTAACTGATCAAGGTTTACGTGAAGTTGAAGTTCCTGTAAACTTAGTGTAAATAAAGGAGAAAAATATGGCATTTGGAAAATTCATTCAAGGACTCGCTGGTAACTTTAGCGAGCAAAACAAAGAAACTCTTATCAAAGAATATGGACAATATCTACTAGAAAATGAAGAAATTCAAAGTGGATATAAACTGATTCGTGACTCAATTATATTTACAAATATCCGTATTATCTTTACAGATAAACAAGGCGCTACTGGTCGTAAGATGTCTATTAAATCAATCTTTTTGATGAACGTTGTTAACGTGGAAATGGAAACTGCTGGAGCAGGTATAGATGATAGTGAAATTACTATTACTTATTTAGAAAATGTCTTTCTAAAAGCACATAATGAACATTTTAGTTCTCATAAATTTGAATTTCCTAAGAAAACGGATATCGTTCCACTTTATACATATTTACTAGAATTAGCCTACCACAATCGCTTAAAAATTAATGGCTTAGACCTATGATATAAAAAAATCCTATCGCTTCGATAGGATTTCTATATTTTACAAATGGTATAGATAGCGTTATACTAGAAATATCTTATACAAAGAGGTATCCATATGTCTATTTATAACAACATTACTGAATTAATCGGTCAAACTCCAATCGTTAAACTCAACCACATTGTGCCAGAAGGTGCTGCAGATGTCTATGTAAAACTTGAAGCATTTAACCCTGGTTCTTCTGTAAAAGACCGTATTGCTCTTAGCATGATTGAAAAAGCTGAACAAGACGGTATTCTGAAACCTGGTTCTACTATTGTTGAAGCAACAAGTGGAAATACTGGTATTGGACTTTCATGGGTAGGTGCTGCTAAAGGGTATAAAGTTGTCATCGTTATGCCTGAAACTATGAGTGTAGAACGACGTAAGATTATCCAGGCTTATGGTGCTGAACTTGTCCTAACTCCTGGTAGTGAGGGAATGAAAGGTGCTATTGCTAAGGCTCAAGAAATCGCTGCTGAACGCGATGGTTTCCTTCCTCTTCAATTTGACAATCCAGCTAATCCAGAAATACACGAAAGAACAACAGGAGCTGAAATACTAGCTGCTTTCGGTAAAGATGGACTAAATGCCTTTGTTGCTGGAGTGGGTACCGGTGGAACAATTTCTGGTGTTTCTCATGCACTCAAATCAGCAAATTCAAACATTCAAGTTTATGCAGTGGAAGCTGATGAATCTGCTATTCTATCTGGTGAAAAACCTGGTCCTCACAAAATTCAAGGTATATCAGCTGGATTTATTCCTGATACACTTGATACAAACGCCTATGATGGTATTGTTCGTGTGACATCAGACGATGCTCTCGCACTTGGCCGTGAGATTGGAGGAAAAGAAGGATTCCTTGTTGGTATTTCTTCAGCTGCAGCTATCTACGGAGCCATTGAAGTTGCTAAGAAATTAGGTACAGGTAAGAAAGTCCTTGCTCTAGCACCAGATAACGGAGAACGTTATTTGTCTACAGCACTCTATGAATTTGAAGTGTAGTCTCATAAATGCACTTAGCCCTTATAATAGGGCTTTTTATTTTTACCTTGAAAATAGGAAAATCTACCTATAAGAATCTACTGCATAATAAAAAGGAAGCGATTTGGCTTCCTTTTTATTATTAGTTATTCAAGGCTGCTGCCATTGTAGCTGCAACTTCAGCTTCAAAGTCGTTTGCAGCTTTTTCGATACCTTCACCAACTTCAAAGCGAGCGAACTCAACTACTGAAGCGTTAACTGATTCAAGGTATGCTTCAACTGTCTTGCTATCATCCATGATGTAAACTTGTGCAAGAAGTGTGTAAGCTTGGTCAACTTTAGTGTTGTCAAGCATGAAGCGATCCATTTTACCTGGGATGATTTTGTCCCAGATTTTTTCTGGTTTGCCTTCTGCAGCCAACTCAGCTTTGATGTCAGCTTCAGCTTGAGCAATCACTTCATCAGTCAATTGAGATTTTGATCCATACTTCAAGTGTGGTAGAGCTGGTTTACCAACCATAGCACGGCTTTCATTATCTTGGTCGATAACGTGGTTCAATTGTGCCAACTCATCTTTAACAAATTGCTCATCCAATTCTTTGTATGAAAGAACTGTTGGTTTCATAGCAGCGATGTGCATTGAAATTTGTTTAGCAAGTGCTTCGTCTCCACCTTCAACAACTGAAATAACACCGATACGTCCACCGTTATGTTGGTAAGCTCCAAAGTGTTGTGCATCTGTTTTTTCAATCAATGCAAAGCGACGGAATGAGATTTTTTCTCCGATAGTTGCTGTTGCAGATACGTATGCAGCTTCAAGAGTTTCACCTGAAGGCATTGTCAAAGCAAGAGCTTCCTCATTGTTAGCAGGTTTTCCTTCAGCAATAACTTTAGCTGTAGTATTTACCAATTCAACGAATTGAGCGTTTTTCGCAACGAAGTCAGTTTCAGCATTTACTTCAACAACTGCTGCAATGTTACCGTCAACATAAACACCAGTCAAACCTTCTGCAGCAACACGGTCAGCCTTCTTAGCTGCCTTAGCCATACCTTTTTCACGAAGCAATTCAATCGCTTTTTCGATGTCACCGTCTGTTTCTACAAGCGCTTTTTTAGCGTCCATAACACCGGCACCAGATTTTTCACGCAACTCTTTTACAAGTTTAGCTGTAATTTCTGCCATTTTGATTCTCCTATATTTTTTAAAAATAGGAGAGCCGGGCTAAGCCCCGCCCTCCTAGGTAATTACTATTTATATAAATTAAGCGTTGTCGCCTTCTACAACTTCAACGATTTCTTCAATTGAATCTGCTTGAGTTTCTGAAGCTGCAAATTCTGCTTCAACCGCTGCTGCATCTTCACCTTGACGTCCTTCGATGATAGCGTCAGCCAATTTAGCTGTAATCAATTTAACAGCGCGGATAGCATCATCGTTAGCTGGGATGATTACATCGATATCATCTGGATCAGTGTTTGTGTCAACCATCGCTACAACTGGAATTCCCAATTTTTTAGCTTCTTTAACAGCGATTTGCTCTTTATGTGGGTCAACTACGTACATCACATCTGGGATACGAGGCATATCTTCGATACCACCCAAGAATTTTTCAAGACGTGCACGTTGTTTGTTAAGAAGTGCAACTTCTTTCTTAGGAAGAACTTCAAAAGTTCCATCTTCTTCCATACGTTTGATTTCTTTCAAACGAGCGATACGTTTTTGGATTGTTCCCCAGTTTGTAAGAGTTCCACCCAACCAACGGTGGTTGATGAAGTATTGACCTGAACGTACTGCTTCTTCAGCAACTGCATCAGCTGCTTGTTTCTTAGTACCAACGAACAATACAACTGCATCGTTAGCTGCTGCATCACGCATGAAATCGTAAGCTTGGTCAGCGTATTTTACAGTTTGTTGCAAGTCGATAACGTGGATTCCGTTACGCTCAGTGAAGATGTACTTAGCCATCTTAGGGTTCCAGCGACGAGTTTGGTGACCAAAGTGTACACCAGCCTCAAGAAGTTGTTTCATTGAAATTACTGCCATGAGTATTTCTCCTTTTTGTTTTTTTCCTCTTCTTGACTTCAACTCGCAAAACGACCCAAGGGCAACTGTTTCACAATTCATCAAGAATGAGTATTATCGTTCACACGACAAGTTTCATTCTACCATACTTTTTCAATATTTTCAAGCTATTTTAATAGATTTTTAAAGTAAGTTCACTATATAAATCATCATAAAAGAGACTCGAATAGAGCCTCTTCGTTTCATTCATTAGTTTGGATAAATATATGTTACAAAACCTTCTGAAGTTGTAGTAGGATTGAACCATCCACGTTTATTTCCGATTGTACGGTTTCCACCATAGTTTGATTCAGAAACTTGGATACTTGTTGATGATGAAACCGCTGTAACCACGGCTACGTGTCCATAGCCACCATCATTCCAACATGCAATCGCACCAACTTGAGGTGTAGATCCTGTACGGAATCCTGCAGCTGCTGCACTTGTGGCCCACTGTGCTCCATTACCCCAGTAGTCTCCAGCCCAAGGTGCCAATGTCTTAGCTCCCCATGTACACTCACCAGTTGGATAACTTGACGCATTTGTGCTATATGTTGGATGATGTTTCACTAGTGCAGGAGTATAGCTTGAATATGATTCAGAGACTGCTTGAACTTCTGCTGTAAAAGTTGTATTCCCAGAAGCAACAACTGTTTGTTCTTGACTTGCTTGTTTAGCTTTATAAGCAGCTTCTGCTTCCGCTGCAGCTTTAGCTTCTGCTTCCGCTGCAGCTTTTTTCTCAAGTAAACTTGCTTTTTCATCCTCTGCTGTAGCCTTTTCAGCAGCAAGATTCAATTCTGCAGCTTTCAATTCTGCTTGTTTTGTAGTTAATGTTTGAGCATCATCAGCTAATTTTTGTTGATTTGCAATAACTGTATTAATTGCATCATTATTTGCTACTTGTTTTTCAGAAATAGCTTTTTTATCTGCTTTTTGTTGTTCCAACATCTTATTGTTTGCAGATACGATTTCGCTCATTGCAGCAACACGTGAAATAGCTTCTGTAATCGATTTCGAGTTTACAATTGTATTTATGTAACTTGTTGCAGCTCCATTTGTTTGAGCACTACGAGCTTGTTTTTGCAATGAATCATTACGAGATACAATATTCTTAGAAAGTTCTGTAATTTCACCCTCAAGCTTTTTAGATTCTGCTTGTAGTCTATCATTTTCAGATTGCAAGTTTGATTGCTCTGTTTGAATAGAAGATACTTGCTCCTGAATTTGATCAACTTGTTTTTGAGCTTCTTGTTGTTGTGCTGTTAAATTACTAATTTTATTATCTTGAGCAGCAATTTTGTCATCAGTAGTTTCTGCATGCGCAGTTGTTAAAACAGCAACTTGAGAAACCATTACTGTACTTAGTAAAAGTGACGCTAAGATTTTTTTCTTCATATTACGTAGATACTCCTTCTATTTAAGACAATACTAGTATACCAAAAAAAGACATAATAAATATTACGCCTTTATTACATTTGTATTTCTTTCTCATAGATAAAATTTTTCAAAAATAAACTGAAAAACAATCATCCATATAAGATTTAAAATCATTGATGGTACTAAACTGTAGACTATAAACAAAGACATACTATCCACAGTTAAACCTACCACTATTGCAAGTATATATGCCCCCATCTCAAATAGAAAAGTCATGACAATAATTGCCAACATTCTCGTCCAACGATTCAATAAAATAACACTATTAAATTTATGGAGAAATACCCCCAACAAGACGAACAACAGAGTCGCAATTCCTATCAAGTGGAAAAAGTAGATGTCATAAACCAAACCCACTACAAAACAATAGGCTAAATAGAGATACTCTGATACTTCAATCGTCTCAAATAAGAGAAACAAAAATAGAAAATGACTAGCTAACTGTACATGGGGAAAGAATGATCCCAAGAGCTGGTTAATATGGGCATCAATTAGAACAAAGAAAGGAAGCAATAAAAACACTCCAACCCGCTTCAGCTGTCTCATTATGAATTCCCCACTAATTCTATCACATACACATTATGAGTATCTGCACTCAATTTAACAGTTACTTCTCGTGTTAAATAGTCTGTACTATGCGTTGTGGCAACCACTTCACCAACAGGAATATCAGCAACGTTAAAGTTTCCTAATCCACCCGTTGTCACCTTATCGCCTGCACTAATATCGCTATTACTATTTAATTGACTAATTTTGAGAACGTCATTTTCCTTGTCATAGCCAACAATAATCCCATAAATTGTAGCAGAACCATGTTGAATTTTAACAGAAATCTTATCAGCATTTTCCGTATTTGTCAGAAGGTTGACCATAGTAGAGTTCTCCTCTACTTTTGAAACGCTCCCAATCAAGCCACCATTTGCAATAGCTAACATGTTCTCAGAAGCTCCTTTTGATTTGCCTACATCTAAGGTCAATTCCTGTTTCCAAGATACTGGAGAACGCATAATAACATCTGCTGCTAAAGTCTTTGTTGCTTGCAACTTGGACTTCATATCAAGTAATTGACGCAGTTGTTCATTTTCCGTCTTTAAACTTTCCGCCTCATTCGATTTAACTTCTAATTGGTAAATCTGTTTCTTCAAACTTTCATTTTCATTATATGTTCGTGTCAAATGAGCCAAATCTGATTTTACAGAATCAAACCACTGAAAAGGTTTTTGCACAACCCTATCAACCAATGAGATTCCATCTCCTAATTTTGTCACAATTGTACTTGAATAAGTCGTCGCTAAGAGAGCTGACACAAGCAAAACAGTGACAAAAACAATAATGACATATTTTGATTTTTTAAAACGGTTCATATCCCTACCTTTATATCAAAAACTGTTACAGTAACTTTTTATCAATTCCTGAAAGCTACTAAGATTTTAAGAAAAATAAGCAACAACCAAGTACGATAATAACAAGAATAGTCAGCGTATCCTTTCGAGTCCATTCCAATTGTCGGTACTGACTTCTGCCTTTTCCGCCCTGATAACCACGCGCTTCCATGGCGATAGCCAAGGAATCCGCACGTTTTAAACTTGTCGCAAAAAGAGGAATCAAAATAGGAATCATAGCCTTTACTTTTTGAACAATACTACCTTCTCCAAAATCCACTCCACGCGCTTTCTGTGCATTCATAATCCGAGTCGTATCATCCATTAATGTCGGAACAAAACGCAAACTCATGGACAGCATCAATCCAATTTCATGAACTGGAACTTTCACACGCTTTAAAGGTGCTAACAAAGCTTCGACAGCTGATGCCAAACTTAATGGCATAGTCGTTAAGGTTAACAAAGTTGAAAAGAAAATAATCAATACAAAGCGACAAAAAATAATTCCAGCTTGTTGCAAAGCATAATCCGTGATTCTCACAAACGAAAACTCAAATAAAACATTCCCATTAGAAATGAAGAACAATTGAAAAATAGTTGTGAAGGCAATCAAGAAAAACATAGACTTCAAGCCCTGAATAAAAAATGAAAGAGATACTCCTGACAAGGCAATAAATATCCCTGTCACTACAAAAAGAATTAGATTCGTCAAGGGATTATTAGCCCAAAAAACGATTAAAATCAGTAGCATCATAGCAAGCAATTTGCTACGTGGATCCAATCGGTGAACAATCGAATCCCCTGGGATATAACGTCCCAAAATCATACTATCCATTTAGCGACTCCTTGAACTCCTCTATCTTAATCGGTAATCGTTTAAATGACACACCTCTATCAGCCAATCGTTTACAAAAGGCTGTAATTTTAGGCACTCCCAACTGCACTTCTTCCATAAAGACAACATCTTGAAAGACATCACTCGGTTTACCACCCTTAACCAAACGTCCCTTTTCCATCACATAGACTTGGTTCGCATATTCAGCAACATCATCCATCAAATGCGTTACCAAAACGATGGTCATCCCTGACTGGTGGAGTTTTCTGAACAAGTTCATCAACTCTTTTCTTCCCAGAGGATCCAGGCCTGCTGTGGGTTCATCTAAGACTAATGTAGATGGCTCCATGGCAAGTATGCCTGCAATGGCGACACGTCTCATTTGTCCACCTGACAGCTCAAACGGGCTACGATTAAAAAGTGATTCATCAATTCCAACCAGAGCCAGTTTCTCACGCGCAATCTGCTCCGCATCTTCTTCAGAAACTCCAAAATTTTGCGGTCCAAAAGCAACGTCTTTCAAAACCGTTTCTTCAAAAATCTGATTTTCAGCAAACTGAAATACCAAGCCAACCTGTTTTCTAATTTGACGAATATCTTTATTTTTAGAAGTCGAGGTGATTAAGGTATCAAAAACTCTCACACTCCCTTGGCTTGGCACCAATAAACCATTTAAGAGTTGTAAAATAGTTGATTTACCACTACCTGTGTGCCCAATTAAAGCCGTATAAGAACCATCTTCAATCGTCAAAGAAACATCCGACAAAGCTGCTGAAGCTAAGGGAGTCCCTTCTTGATACGTAAAACTCACATTTTCTAGAGCAATTCCCATAGCTTATCCTCTAGCTCACTTTCTGTCAAATAATTTTCAGGTAAATCATAGCCATGCTGGTTCAAAGAATTTTTTAATTGATTGGCAAAAGGATCGTCTAATCCAATTTGATCTAAATCATTTCGAGAGAAAAGTTCTCTTGGACTGCTGGTTGATTCAATTTCCCCTTTTTTCATGACCAATACACGATCACTCATGGCAACTTCTTCCAAATCATGTGTAATGGAAATGACCGTCATATCATAGTCTTTTCGAATTCCTTTTACTGTCTCAATCAGTTCTCTACGCCCCTCAGGATCCAACATACTCGTTGCCTCATCTAGAATTAGAATCGCTGGTCTTAGGGCTACAACACCTGCAATGGCAACGCGTTGCTTTTGGCCACCTGATAGACGCGCTGGCTCTCTCTTTTTAAAGTCCAACATGCCAACCAAATCCAGAGCTTCTTCCACTCTCTTTTGCATTTCCTGACGAGAAAGTCCCTGATTTTCCAAACCAAAGGCAACATCATCCTCAACAGTCGCTCCAACAAATTGATTGTCTGGATTTTGAAAAACCATACCGATTTGACGACGTATATTCCAAACATTTTCCTCAGTCAACCGTTGACCATCAATTACAATCTCTCCAGATTCTGCTTCCAGTAAGCCATCAATTAAGCGAACCGTCGTTGATTTACCACTACCATTATGCCCTACAATCGAAAGCCATTCTCCACGTTTCACGTGAAACGTAATATCCTTCACATCATAGTATTCCTGACTTTCCTTATAACGAAAAGAAAGATTTTTTACATCAATTATTGATTTCATTTCGAACCAAATGTCCCTTTAAATACATAGGCACTACCCTTGAAATAATCATAGCCAGAGTAGATAGTGAAAAACAAGGCTACATAAAGTAGAACTTGGCCAATCAAAGTCCAGTGTAATAGCAAGAAAATAATGGCAAACATCTGACTGAAAGTTTTAATTTTTCCAGGCATTGCCGCTGCTAAAACCGTTCCACCAGTTTCAACCAATAAAAGCCTTAAACCTGTCACAGCCAACTCACGACAGATAATCACTGCAACAATCCAAGCTGGAGCCATACCTAACTCAATCAGCATAATAAAAGCCGACATAACTAGCAACTTATCCGCCATTGGATCCGCAAACTTCCCAAAGTTGCTAACCACACTCCATTTACGAGCTAAATATCCATCTAAATAGTCGGTAATACTGGCAATAGCAAAGATAATAGCTGCTACTATATGACTTGCTAGCGAATTTCCTATCGTTAAAATAAAGATAAAAATAGGTATAAAGAGAATTCGACCTATTGTTAAGAGATTTGGAATTTGTTCTTTTTTCATTCGTTTTTCCTTAATTTTTAGTAAAGGTTACAGTGATTTGTCCAGTCTGAGCTGTTAATTTCGATAAATCAACAGTCTGATTATCTACTGTTAAATCGACACCTTTGACAACACCTAAAGTAATGGTGACAGAATTTTTAGTTGAAACTGTTGTTTCCGCACTTTTATTATCAGGTGATAAGGTCACCCCACCCTCAAGCTCACTTTCTGAAACACTAACCCAACTTCTAGCATCTGAGACTGATAATTGTAATTTTGCAGTTTCCTTACTTGTTTTATAAGCGATTTCTACTCGATTTCCCTCACCTGATACACTTATAGTTGGTTCAATATTCGAAGAGCTACTTGATGAACTACTACTTGAAGATGAAGTTACAGAACTAGTTGAGCTTGTTGCTTGAACTACACTATAACTAGAGGCAGATAAACGCTCCGGTTGAGTCTGGAGATAATTCCAAACATAATAGGTCACAAAAATAACAATCGATAGTGCAAAGAGTATAAAATAAAATAAAGGTAAAAATGATGCCTTATTTTTCTTACTGGAACGTCTCCTGCCTGTCAACTCGTCTTCATCAACATCTACTTCCTCATAAGTAATCATGCTCCCAGAATCATAAGCATCCAAGACAATTCGCTCATCAAGTTCAACTGCCCACGCATACTTTCTCAAAAAAGAACGAGTATAAAATGGACTAGGAAGTTGATCAAAATCATCAGCTTCCATCGCCTCCAACATATCCAACTGAATTTCTGTTTTTTTATGTAATTCTTCTAAAGTCAACCCTTGGTTGGTTCTAGCTAAACGTAAAACCTCACCAATTGTTTTTTTCCTCATACTTGTCATTCCTTCTTTCTAGTATCAATTATGATAGGTTACTACGATGGGAATATTGTAAAATCAACTATATCACCATCATCTATTAAATGATGTCCAGCATCAAGGACATCCTCTAAAGTGATTTCCTGTAAAATTTTTGGTAAATCAAAAATTGTCTCACCATGTTCAAAAGCATCATATTGCGTTGCAATAAATTCAAGAGAGTTCATGCTACTGAAAAATTCTCCAAACATCTCTCTTTTGATAATGTCTAAATGATCCTCTGTAATATCTAAATCCTTTGTGAAATTACGAATAGCCTTCTTAAACTGATGAGATAAAGCAACTGGCTCTTTTGTATCCATTGTCAACATAACAAAATGAAAGCGACTTGTTACTTCAACTTCCAGAGATAAGGACGCATCAATTTTACCTGATTCATATAGTTTTTGAAAACGATCCGAAGTCCAACCAAACATCATTGCAAACAATAATTTTAATAAAATATGATGTCGATAGCAATCAGCCTCAGCAACTTCTCGATTACCTCTAATCCCAATCGCTAGTTTGGGAGAAGACACTTCCATTCTCATACTGTCTGTTTGCTTTACATCTTGTAAAATAAGCTTTTCTCTTGCTACTTCCTGAACATCTAAATCTTCCAGTTCTTTTCTTTCAAAGTAGTCCTGTACTTGATCCACATCAAAATTACCAACTAAAAACAGAGACATGTTTACAGGTTTGTAAAACCTTGCAAAATTCTCTTGCAAATTAGTTAGATTGATTTGGTAAATTGACTCCTCACTGCCAACTATATCAGTTGCTAAAGGTGTGCCTGGATACAAATTCGCTAAAGTCGAAAAGAATAAACACGAATCTGGATCATCTTGATACATTTCTTGTTCTTGCTGGATAATATCCTGCTCTCTTACAATGGAATCTTCAGTAAAGTGTGCTGATGTTACCAATTCATCAAGTAAGTCCAAATTTTCTAAAAAATGAACCGTTGCTGAAAAAAGATAGCTTGTTTTTGTAAAGCTTGTAAAGGCATTACTATCTGCACCTAGACTCGTAAAAGCCGACATCAAATCGCTAGCATCTTCTCTCTCAAATAATTTATGTTCAAGAAAGTGAGCAATCCCTGCAGGATATTGTTTTACATCTCCGTCAACTTCTGTTACAAGCGTATCTACTGAACCAAACTGTACAGTTACACTCCCGTAAACCTCTTTAAATTCCATTTTAGGCAAAAGAGCAACTGTCAAGCCATTTGACAAACGGGTTCGATAAACCATTTCTTTTACAGCTGGATAGTATTTTTCTTCAAAAACAACCTTTGTCATTCTATTCCTTCCATAAAGTAAATCGCCTGTAGTTTCACATTATTAGCTGCTCTACAAATAGCATCTTTGTCAACTTGCTTGAGTTTTGCAATCCAACCTTTAAAGTCTGCTGAAGATTTTCCAAGTAAGGCATTTTGATAAGCACGTTCAATCAATGAAGATTGATTATCTTGAGAAAGTAACAAAGACCGACGAATCATTTCCTTGGTCTGCTTCAACTCAAGCTCTGTAAAATAACCTTTTTTTAAATCAAGCAGTTGATTATTCATCATTTTACGAGCCTGGTTACGATTCTCTCGATTGATACCAGCATACATCCTCAAGAATCCACTAAACAAATCAAGCTGACTTGAAATAGTATAAGCCAATCCAGCATTTTCACGGACATTTGTAAATAGTTTAGAGTGAGCAAATCCACCAAGTAAACCATTCATTACAATCATGGATAAATGTTGCTCATCACCATATCCAGAAGGGCAATGATAACCTAATTCCAAAATGGATTGTCCCACATTTTTCCGAACCATACCTTCCTGAAGGATATTGGAATAAGGTTGACAATACTGAACCTTCACATCTCCTTTTCGACCTTTAAAGCCAAATGATTCTAATACATTTTGAATTTCAACCTCATTAAAGTCACCTAGGAAAAAGAAATCTATTCGATCATTGGCCAAAAATTCTTGGAAACAAGAATAAGAACTTTGTGGAGTTTCAGCTAAAATACGATTTCGTAAATCACTATATTCCAATTTGAGACGTTCATCATAAAAAAATAATTTATCTAATTCTTTATGTGCGAAATAAAAAGAATCATCCATATCAGCTGCTAAACTTGCTAGCAATTGTTTTTTCTCAATTTCAAATAAGGCCGAATCAAATCCATTATCAACTACTACGGGTGAAAAAAGAGTTTCTTTTACAAATTCCAAAACCTGAGAAGTTAGTACATTTTTCCTACTTAAAAACTCATCACGAACATAGGTAAATGTCAATTCTACAATGTGACTTTGCCCTCTTCTGAAACAATTGGTTGACATATCTGTACCGTATAGACTGGCCAAATGTCTTCTCAAATTTTGAGAAGTGGGATACATCTGATTAGCAGTCTCTAGCATACTCGCACTCAACATGCGACCTGCAATCGTATCAAGGGATAATGGAGCGGTAAAACGCACGGTGATTTTGTTCGTTTTAAACTTTTTTGATTGGATAAAATGTGTTGAAATTCCATGCACTAACTCCATGATTTACCTCCTTATATACAGACTTCTATTATATCACGAAAACCTGAAATTTTCTTGTTCTCTGTAACACTTTTGAAATAAAAATCGCTTACATTTCTCCCTGTTTCTCTCACTATTTTTAGGAAAATATGGTATAATACCAAAGATTGAGGTGAATTATGGAATACAAATTATTTGAAGAATTTATTACCCTCCAAGCACTACTCAAAGAACTTGGAATCACACATAGCGGAGGAGCTATCAAATCATTTCTCTCTGAACATTCTGTTTACTTTAATGGAGAATTAGAGAGTCGTCGCGGTAAAAAACTTCGTATTGGTGATAAAGTTGACATCCCTGACATGAATATTGACATCTTGTTGACACAACCTACTTCTGAGGAGCAAGATAAATACCAAGCTGATAAAGTTGAAAAAGAACGAATCGCTAAACTTGTTAAGGAGATGAATAAAGGAGTAAAAAAAGACAACTCTAAACCTACTTCATCGCCCAAAAGCAAACAAGCTCCACGATTCCCTGGTAGATAATCATGTGGCTACAACACCTATCTCTCAAAACTTTTCGTAACTACAAAGAGACGAAAATAGACTTTAATCCTAAATTAAATATCTTTTTAGGACGCAATGCACAAGGAAAAACAAACATGTTAGAGGCTATCTATTTTTTAGCCTTAACGCGTAGTCATCGAACTCGAACAGATAAAAATCTCATTCATTTTGATGAGGAACAACTTCATCTTTCAGGTCTTGTTCAGAAAAAAACTGGATCTATTCCTCTCGAAATCGAACTAACACAAAAAGGGCGTGTGACAAAAGTTAATCATTTAAAACAGGCACGACTTTCAGATTATGTCGGACACATGAATGTTGTCTTATTTGCTCCTGAAGATTTACAACTAATTAAAGGAGCACCTTCAGTTCGACGAAAATTCATTGATATGGAACTTGGACAAATCAAGCCAATCTATTTATCTGACTTAACCAATTATAACCATATCCTAAAGCAAAGAAACACTTACCTAAAATCAGCTCAAAAAATAGATGAAACCTTCCTTTCAGTACTAGATGATCAGCTAGTCGATTATGGATGTCGTGTGATGAATCACCGCTTAGATTTCATAAAAAAACTAGAGTATTTTGGCCGTAAGAAACATTTTGAACTCTCCAATCAGATTGAAGAGTTGTCAATATCTTATCAATCTTCTGTCAAGCTAACTGACAAAGAAGATTTATCTGAATCTTTCAAAATTGCTTTAGAAAAAAGTAGGTCCAGAGATTTATTTAAAAAGAATACTGGTGTTGGTCCTCATCGAGATGATATTTCTTTTTATATAAATGGGATGGATGCTAGTTTTGGAAGTCAAGGTCAACATCGTAGTATCGTCCTATCTATAAAATTAGCAGAAATCGAATTAATGGAAAGTATTACTACAGAATCTCCAATATTACTGCTTGACGATGTTATGAGCGAACTTGACAACACTAGACAACTAAAATTATTAGAAACGATTTCTCATTCAATCCAAACCTTTATCACAACAACAAGCTTAGATCATCTTCAAAATCTACCAGAAAATCTAAGTATCTTCACTATTCAGGATGGTAAAGTTTTTGTAAATTACAATTGACAATATTGTAAAAGAACTCCTGTTTCCACGGGAGTTCTTTTCATTGTTTTTTACATAGAATAATTTGGTGCCTCATTAGTAATTTGTACATCATGAGGATGGCTTTCTTTCAAACCAGCACCAGACATTTCAATAAATTGAGCATTATCGTGTAGTTCTTTAAGGTTAGCTGCACCACAATAACCCATACCAGAGCGAATACCACCAATCATTTGGAAGACAATATCAGCTGCCGCTCCTTTATAAGCAACACGACCTTCAATTCCTTCTGGAACAAGTTTGTTTGCTTCATTGACAGAACCTTGGAAGTAACGATCGCTTGAACCTTTCTTCATAGCAGCAATTGATCCCATACCACGGTAAGTCTTAAACTTACGTCCTTGGAAGATTTCAGTTTCTCCTGGAGCTTCATCAGTTCCAGCAAACATTGATCCAAGCATAACTGCATTTCCACCTGCAGCAAGGGCTTTTACAATATCTCCAGAATACTTGATTCCACCGTCAGCAATGATCGTTTTACCATATTCACGCGCAACAGCTGCAGCATCGTAGATAGCTGTTACTTGCGGAACACCGACACCAGCAATCACACGAGTTGTACAGATTGAACCTGGCCCAATACCAACCTTGACAACGTCTACACCTGCTTCATAAAGGGCACGTGCACCTTCAGCAGTAGCAATATTTCCAGCAATCAAAGTACGATCTGGGAAGTGAGCACGAATCTCAGCAATTTTACGCAAGACACCTGCAGAATGACCATGTGCAGTATCAATAACAATCGCATCCGCTCCTGCCTCAAAAAGAGCCTCTGCACGTTCAAATGTATCTGAAGTAACACCTACTGCACCTGCAACTAGTAGACGACCAAACTCATCTTTAGCAGCATTTGGAAACTCAATAACTTTTTCAATATCTTTGATAGTAATCAAACCAGAAAGACGACCTTCTTCATCTACCAAAGGAAGCTTTTCAATACGGTGTTCTTGAAGAATACTCTCAGCTGTTGCAAGATCTGTACCCACAGAAGCAGTAACAAGATTTTCACTAGTCATATGATTTGAGATTGGTTGGTTATAGTCTGAAATAAAACGAAGATCTCGGTTTGTCAAAATACCAACCAATTTACGATTTTCAAGTGTTTCAACAACTGGAACACCACTGATGCGGTAACGCCCCATAAGCTCATCTGCTTCAGCAATTGTATGTTCAGGCGTCAAGAAGAAGGGATCAATAATAACTCCATTTTCAGAACGTTTTACCTTACGAACCTCTTCTGCTTGTTGAGCAATTGACATGTTTTTATGGATAACTCCGAGACCGCCTGCACGAGCAATAGCAATGGCCATTTGACTCTCTGTAACTGTGTCCATGGCAGCGGTAATAATTGGGATATTTAAAGTCAAATTATCTGCCAATTTAGTTGTTAAATCTGCATCGTTAGGCAACACATGACTTTCAGCTGGAATAAGCAATACATCATCAAAGGTAAAACCTTTTTTCAAAAATTTAGTGTCCCAATTAGACATTCGAAGTTTCCTCTTTTCTTTCTTTTTGAGCTTGACTCTTTTTATATTGTATCTATCATACCATTCTATAAAAATTTGTCAAATGTTACAGGGGTAAATAAAAAACTATCTTTTCTTTGAGATAGAAATGATAGTTTCTTGTAAAATAAACCTAGTTAAAGTAATGGAGTCCCATTGCTCCTTTAACCTCAGATAGGGTTTGACCTGCAACTTCACGCGCTCTTTCACTACCTTTTTGAAGCATATTATAAACTTCTCCCATATCCTTAGCAAATTCGATACGGCGCTCACGAATAGGACCAAGTTCACGTTCTAATATTTCAAGTAGATAACGCTTGGTCTTCACATCACCAAGACCACCTCGTTGATAATGTTCTTTCATGTCAGCAATTTCTTGAGCATCTTCTGGACGACCAAAAACATCTAGATAATGGAAAACCATATTTCCTTCAATTTTACCTGGATCCTCAACGCGGATATGATCTGGATCTGTATACATACTCATTACTTTTTTACGCAAAGTATCCGCATCATCAGCTAAATAAATACCATTATTGAGTGATTTAGACATTTTAGCATTTCCATCTAAACCAGGCAAACGCCCTGCTCTCTCATTTTCTGGATAAATACCTTCTGGTTCCACCAAAACATCACAGTTATATGCATTGTTAAAAGAACGAACAATTTCACGAGTCTGCTCAATCATTGGTTTCTGATCTGTCCCAACAGGAACATAATTGGCCTTGAAAGCCGTGATGTCAGCTGCTTGAGCGATTGGATAGACCAAGAATCCTGTCGGAATACTTTCCCCAAATCCTTTCTGAGCAATTTCTGTCTTGACAGTTGGATTACGCTCCAGACGTGCTAATGAAACCAGATTCATATAATACATAGACAACTCAGCCAACTCTGGAATCTGGCTTTGAATAAAAATAGTTGACTTACTTGGATCCAATCCAACTGCAAGGTAATCCAAAGCCACATTTCCAATAGACTCTACAATTGTTTGAGGATCTTTGGCGTGATCTGTCAAGGCTTGTTGGTCAGCCAAGAACACAAACATATCATACTTATCCTCTTCCTGTAATAATACTCGATTTTTGAGACTCCCAACATAATGTCCAATATGCAATTTTCCTGTTGGACGGTCTCCTGTTAAAATAATGGGTTTAGTCATTTTGTTCTCCTTCGATATAGTCCCTTCAATTATAGCATTTTTTTAATGAAATAACCGTAATTTATCAAAATAAATCAGCCTTGCTATTTACGGATTTGTGTAAAGTATGCTGTAAATGTAATTTACACAAAATTGACAGATAAAAATTTGAATATTTCCGTATTTTCTAGTAGAATAAATATATTACACATATAGGAGAAAAACATTGCTTACAGTATCTGATGTTTCACTACGTTTTAGTGATCGCAAACTTTTTGATGATGTCAATATCAAATTTACAGAAGGAAATACTTATGGATTAATCGGTGCTAATGGTGCCGGCAAATCAACCTTTTTAAAAATTTTAGCTGGAGATATCGAACCTACTACTGGTCACATCTCTCTTGGTCCAGATGAACGTCTCTCTGTTCTTCGTCAAAATCACTTTGACTATGAAGATGAACGTGCCATTGATGTCGTTATCATGGGAAATGAAAAACTTTATAGTATCATGAAGGAAAAAGATGCTATCTACATGAAGGAAGATTTCTCAGATGAGGACGGAGTGCGTGCTGCCGAACTTGAAGGAGAGTTTGCCGAACTTGGAGGTTGGGAAGCAGAGAGTGAAGCCTCTCAACTCCTTCAAAATCTAAACATTCCAGAAGAATTACACTACCAAAATATGAGCGAATTGGCCAATGGTGAGAAAGTAAAGGTTCTCCTCGCCAAAGCACTTTTTGGTAAACCAGATGTTCTTCTTTTAGACGAGCCGACCAATGGTTTGGATATCCAATCTATTACTTGGTTAGAAGACTTCTTGATTGACTTTGATAACACAGTTATCGTAGTATCCCATGACCGTCACTTCTTAAACAAAGTATGTACTCACATGGCCGACCTTGACTTTGGAAAAATCAAACTCTATGTCGGAAACTATGACTTCTGGAAAGAATCTTCTGAGCTTGCTGCTAAATTGCTAGCAGACCGTAATGCCAAAGCAGAAGAAAAAATTAAACAATTGCAAGAATTCGTTGCTCGTTTCTCTGCCAATGCTTCTAAATCAAGACAAGCAACATCACGTAAAAAAATGCTTGATAAGATTGAACTAGAAGAGATTGTACCATCCAGTCGTAAATATCCATTTATCAACTTTAAAGCTGAGCGTGAAATTGGTAATGATCTCTTGACAGTAGAAAATCTAACTGTAAAGATTGATGGTGAGACTATTTTAGATAATATCAGCTTTATCTTGCGTCCAGGTGATAAGACAGCTCTTATTGGACAAAATGATATCCAAACGACTGCATTAATTCGTGCAATCATGGGAGATATTGACTATGAAGGAACTGTCAAGTGGGGAGTTACAACTAGTCAATCTTACCTGCCAAAAGACAACTCAGCTGATTTCGCAGGGGGAGAATCAATTCTTGACTGGTTGCGTCAATTCGCAAGTAAAGAAGAAGATGATAATACTTTCCTTCGCGGTTTCCTTGGCCGTATGCTCTTCTCTGGAGATGAGGTTAACAAACCTGTCAACGTCTTGTCAGGGGGAGAAAAAGTCCGTGTCATGCTTTCAAAACTCATGCTCTTGAAATCAAATGTCCTTGTCCTCGATGATCCAACCAATCACTTGGACTTAGAATCTATCTCAAGCTTGAACGATGGATTGAAAAACTTTAAAGAATCAATCATCTTTGCCAGTCATGACCACGAGTTTATTCAAACTTTGGCCAACCATATCATTGTCTTGTCTAAAAATGGCGTCATCGATCGTATCGATGAAACCTATGATGAATTCCTAGAAAATGCAGAAGTACAAGCAAAAGTTAAAGAACTTTGGAAAGACTAAATAAAACTTCAAAACTCAGTTGGGTTAACCAGCTGAGTTTTCTAACATTTTATAAGGTAACATGAAATTATTTTTAAAAACATATTGGACCTATTTTGTTTCTTTCACCATTCCTGTAGTCATTATGACAGGAGTATATCTATCTCAAGGTATCTACTGGAATAGCGATACATCCCCACTATTAGGAGATGGCTTTCATCAATACGTTATTTTTGATATAGCTTTACGAAATATCCTACATGGAAATGGTAGTCTGTTTTACACCTTTACAAGTGGCCTCGGATTAAATTTCTATGCCCTATCTAGTTATTACTTGGGAAGTTTCCTTTCTCCTCTGGTTTACTTTTTTGATCTAACGAATATGCCAGATGCTGTCTATCTGACAACTCTGTTAAAATTTGGATTGATTGGTCTGTCAACCTTCTTTAGTCTAAATAGATTATTTAAAAATATTCCGAAATCTTTAAAACTAGCCTTATCTACTTCCTATGCTCTGATGAGTTTCACTGTCAGTCAGTTGGAGATAAAAACCTGGCTGGATGTTTTTATCTTGATTCCTTTCATTATCACTGGTTTACACCTACTGATAACAGAAAAGAAATTTTCATTATACTTTACAAGTCTGTCAATCTTATTTATCCAAAACTATTATTTTGGCTATATGACAGCATTGTTTCTTATTTTCTGGTATCTCTGCCAAATTTCTTGGGACTTTAAAACTCGAAAATCCTCTTTTCTTGATTTCATAATCACTTCCGTTTTAGCTGGTATGGCTAGTTTGATTATGACTCTTCCCACTCTGTTTGATTTACAGAAACATGGGGAAAAATTAACTGAAATTACAAAGTTTCAAACTGAAAGTAGCTGGTATCTTGATCTCTTTGCTAAGCAATTCATTGGTTCCTTTGACACAACAAAGTATGGGGCCATCCCAATGATTTTTGTTGGACTACTCCCCTTTATTTTGACCATTTTATTTTTTACGCTGAAATCTATTAAGTTTCACGTGAAACTTATCTATGCAATCTTCTTTACATTTTTAATTGCAAGCTTTTATATAGAAGCTCTTGATTTATTTTGGCAAGGCATGCATACTCCAAACATGTTTTTACATCGCTATGCTTGGATTTTCTCTACCTTGTTAATTTACACAGCAGCAGAAGTCTTAAATCGTCTGAAAGAAATTAAAATCTGGAATTTTTTAGTTTCGCTTTTTCTTATAGTAACAGGATTTTTAGCTACCATCTATCTAAAATCACATTATTCTTTTTTAACAGATTTGAATATTCTACTGACTCTTGAATTTTTAATTGTCTATTCTCTTTTACTCCTTGCAGTTATCAAAAAGTTTATCTCTGTAAATCTATTTGCCATTCTAATTTCTTTATTTATAATGGTTGAAATAAGTTTAAATGCTTCATCTCAAATAGACGGAATTGCTAAAGAATGGGGCTTTGCTTCTCGAAGTGCATATAATCGAGATATACCAGCTATGGAATCTTTCTCAACATATATTGGAAATCAATTTACTCGTACTGAAAAACTACAAACTCAGACAGGAAATGACAGTATGAAATTCAACTACAATGGAATCTCTCAATTTTCATCTGTTCGAAATCGTTCAGCAAGCTCTACTTTGGATAAACTTGGGTTTAAATCCTCTGGGACTAATCTCAATCTCCGCTATGCAAATAATAGTATTTTGGCTGATAGTTTATTTGGCATCCAGTACAATATCTCAGACAGTCCTATTGATAAGTATGGTTTTAAAGATATCTATCAAAAATATAATCTTACCCTATATGAAAATCAATACTCTCTTCCGATTGCCTTTGCTAGTCAATCTGTTTACAATGATGTCAAGTTCACTGAACACACTCTAGATAATCAGGCCTCGTTTTTAAATCAACTTGCTGACGTCAATTTTGATTATTTTTCTCCAATCCCCTATGAAAAAACAGAGAATACTGATGATTTGATTAGTGTTACAAGTTCTTCAAATGAGGATGCAGAAATCCAGTATCAAATTGAAGTGCCAGAAAACAGTCAAGTTTATCTTTCTTTCACAAACCTTCACTTTTCTAATGACAAACAAAAAAAGGTTGACATCCTTGTAAATGGGGAAAAGAAAACTTTTACAACTGATAATGTCTTCTCCTTCTTTAATCTAGGATATACTAAAGAGAAAAAAACTTTCAATATTCATGTTAGTTTCCCTGGAAATTCACAAGTATCATTTGAATCTCCTACCTTCTATCGTTTAGATACCAAAACTTTTACCGAGACAATTCAAAAAATTAAAGAACAACCTGTCACAGTATCAACTTCTAAAAACAAGGTCTTTGCTACATATGATGTCAAACAAGATACGTCGATTTTCTTCACCATTCCTTATGACAAAGGTTGGTCTGCCTACCAAGATGGTAAAAAAATAGAAATTAAACAAGCTCAAACTGGCTTTATGAAAATTGACGTTCCTAAGGGAAAAGGAACTATTACACTTTCCTTTATTCCCAATGGTTTTGTTATTGGAGCAATCTGTTCCTTTACTTCTCTTTTACTATTTGGAATCTATAATCACAAACGAAAGTCATCTAAGACATAAAAAAATCGACCAGTTGGTCGATTTTTTTAATCTTCTTCCATTTTCTTAGGTCGATAAGCTAGCATACCTAAACCAGTAAATAGGGCTAATATCACAGTAAGGAAAATGACTTGATGATGAATATTTCCTGTCATAGAAATTGTTTGTCGTAATCCCGAAACTGAATAACTCATTGGTAACCAAGGATTAATAGCTCTAAAGAAATCATTTGTCAAAGCAAGTGGGTAAGTACCTGCACTTGATGCTAACTGTAATAAAAGCAAGATAAGAGTGAAGAAAGCTCCTATACGGCTATTCCATGTTGTTAAAGCGGTCACCATGGACATGAATACTAAACTTGTTAGGATAATGAGAATAAATGTTCTCATCTCATGATTTGCAGTTAAACCAATAAGATGAACTCCTCCATATACCAAAATTCCTGCTAAAACAGCTATAATACCATTTATTTCAGCTCGAGATTTCAACCAAGCCCAACGGCTCTCTGGATGACGTCCTGAAGGCAACTTCGCAAAGATCATATTCGTTGATATTGCTGCAACAAAGAGAGCAACTGATATCATATAAGGAGCCATTGCGATTCCATTTACAGAAACTTGGTCATTGTCTGTTTTGGAAAGATTGAGTGGATTTGACAAAATCTCTGCATTTTTAGATTCCGTTGATGCTGATTTAAGTTGATCACTAGCATTACCTAGTCCTTGTCCCAAAGAAGCAACTCCTGACTGTAAATCTTCCAATCCAGAAGTTAACTTTGTTCCACCTTCTGCTAGTTTCCCAGCTCCATCTGCCAATTTATTAGCTCCACTTTCTAATTGAGAAGCACCTGAAATTAACTGACTGGATTTGTCAGCTAGTTGGCTAGATCCTGACTGCAATTTATCAACTCCTGCTATCAATTCTTGACTCTTTTGATTCAATTGACTGGAGCCAGTTGATAATTTTTCAATACCAGACACTAATTCTGGAGTTTTTTCAACTAATTGACCAACTCCTGCTGTCAAGTTAGAAGATTTTTGTGTCAAGGTAGTTGAGCCTGAAACTAGTTGATCCAAACTACCTGTCAAGGTGGAATTCTTTTCACTTAGTTGACTTGCGCCTTGAGAAACTTTATCAACACCTGCAGTATATGCATTTACACCCGATGTAATCGACTGACTAGCAGGAACTAATTTACTCGTCACTGCTCCCTGTATTTCTGTTAATCCACTTGACAATCCTGTCAAAGAAGTAGAAGCAAGCGATAATACTTGATTAGCTTGATTTTTTAAAATCGAAAGATTAGATGATTGATTTTGTAAGTTTTCTAAACTTCCCTGTAAACCTTTAACCAAAGCTACAATTGACTGAGCCGATTGAATACTATCAGTTGAATTTTGAGATACAGAAGCTCTTATCTCAGCTTGTTGCTCACTTGTCAATGATTGGTAAGCTGCTGTCGATTGAATATTGGCTAATGTAGTTGTTTTTTCAGACTGAGCACTTGCTAACATTTGATTAGAAAGAGATACTATACTTGATAAAACAGAATCTAATTGTTTTGTATCTCTAACATCAATATTTTGAATAGCTTGATTTAACTGATTCAGACCAGAAGATAATTGATTAATTTGATTTTTTTGCTCAGACGAAGCCTCTAACTTGCTAGAAAGTTGTTGAATCCCTTCACTTAATTGCTCCACACCCATTCGAAGTGTAGCTGATTGATTAGATAACTGATTAGCACCTGTTGCAAGATTCCCCACTTCATTTGTATAGACACTAACATCAGATGAAAATTGATTCAGACCAGCATTGAGCTTAGAAACACCGCCAGTATAGGATTCTACACCAGTATATAATTGATTAATTCCCCTCACTAATTCAGGACTTTTAGAAGACAATTGACCTAATCCGCTATCTAATTGACTCACTGCACCAGTATATGTAACTAAACCACTATTAAAATTCCCTAAGCCAAGATGAAGTTGTTCTACACCAGAAACATAAGAGGATAATCCTCTAGTAAACTGCTCCGTTCCATTTGAAAATGTTAAACTTGAATCTGCTAAAGAGTGTAGGTTAGTAGTTAATGTTTGACTTCCTGCCACTAACTGATTCGCTCCATCAGTTAATTTTTCACTACCAGAAGCTGCTTGACTCATTCCATCCTTTAAATCGACCATTTTGTTAAATAAAGCCTTAGTATAGGTTTCGGTTACATTGGTAGAAACATTCTGCTTTAATTGTGTCATAGCAGAATCGCTCATCTTGCTAGCAATAAAACTATGACCACTTGAAGTCTGATAATCGATTTGCATTTGCTCTGGATGATCCGTTAAAATAGAAGCTGCTTTTTCAGATAAATCACTTGGTAAAGTCACTACCATATAGTAATCGCCATCTTCCAATCCCTTCTTCCCTTCCTCTTCATCTACAAAATGAAAATCCAAGGTTTTATTTTCTTTTAAATTGGACACCATGTCTTTTCCTATTGCCATAGTATTATCATTATAGGAAGCCTCTTTATCATTATTGACAACTGCCACAGGTAAGTCAGACAATTGCCCATATGGATCCCACATTGATGACAAAAATATGATATTGTACAGAGCTGGAATAAGAGAAATCCCTATCATGACAATAATAAAGGTTGGTTTTTTAAAAATTGCTTTCCATTCTTTAAACATAGTTTCTCCTTTTTTAAACATATTGTCTAAAATTTTGATATAATAGATTATACAATAAAAAATCTAAATTACAAGATAAAAAATCCATTTTTAGACATATAGTCTAATTTGTTTACAAGGAGGAAATATGCAAGAAAGTAACAAACGCTTAAAAACAAAGCGAACTATTGAAAATGCTATGGTACAATTACTAATGGAACAACCATTTGATCAAATTTCTACTGTCAAGTTAGCAGAAAAAGCCGGAATTAGCCGTTCCAGCTTCTATACTCACTATAAGGATAAGTATGATATGATTGAGCACTATCAAAGCAAGCTATTTCATACATTTGAATATATTTTTCAAAAACATGCTCATCACAAAAGAGATGCTATTTTAGAAGTCTTTGAATATCTAGCATCAGAACCACTTCTGGCTGCCCTTCTTTCTGAAAACGGGACCAAAGAAATTCAAAATTTCTTACGAAATAAACTTCATATCATGCTCAGTACAGATTTACAAAAGCGATTTATGCAACTGAATCTTAATACCACTGAATTAGAATACAGTAGCATCTATCTAACTCACGCACTTTTTGGTGTCTGCCAAACTTGGATTGCACATGGAAAAAAGAAAGTCCTCAAGAAATAACAGACTTCCTTATGAAGATGCTTGGTGATACAAATTGATACAAAAAGAGGAACACAGCTGTGTTCCCCTTTATCTATACTCCGCCAGTAGGACTCGAACCTACGACATCATGATTAACAGTCATGCGCTACTACCAACTGAGCTATGGCGGATAAAATAGTCCGTACGGGATTCGAACCCGTGTTACCGCCGTGAAAAGGCGGTGTCTTAACCCCTTGACCAACGGACCTTCTATCTGTAGCAGATATAACCATTATATCAATTTCTTACTAATTGTCAATCACTTTTGAGATTTTTTCTCTAAAATATCTTTTAACTTTCTAATTTTTAATCTTGAAATAGGACAACGATGGTCTTCATAGAAAACAATTTCTAGGTTTTTTCGATCAATTTCTCTGATATTGCCTATATTTACCAAAAATGACTTATGAGGAGAATAAAATCGTTGGGTATGTTTATCCTTTTCCTGAATATCTGTCATGGTACCGTAAAATTCTTTGGCAAAATTCTTACCAATAATGCGTAATTTATGAGAGACTCCTGTCGTTTCAATATACAAAATATCATGGTAAGGAATTTTTAAATCATTTCCCTTGTAATTGTAATCAAAATAATCCACCACATCTTCATTTTCAAGTAACATACTCTTCGTATAGAAGATATTTTGCTCAATTCTCTTCTTGAACATCTCATCATTGATATCCTTATCAACAAAATCTAGGGCTGATACCTGGTATTTATAGGTTAGAGTCGCAAACTCTGATCGACTGGTGATAAAGACGATAATAGCGTAAGGATTGTAATGACGAATGAGCTGAGCAACTTCAAATCCTTTTTTCTCAATTCCATGAATATCGATATCTAGGAAATAAAGCTGATTTACTTCATCATTTTCAATGTATTCTTCAAATTCACGGACTTTTCCCGTTGTCTTGTATGATATTGGAATATTCGATTCTTTCGAAATTTCATCCAATATTCTCTCTAGTCTCACTTGATGTTCAATAACATCCTCTAAAATTAAAACTTTCATTCAAATTCCCTCTTAAATCTAATAATTTGTCTAAATGTACTGCCTTCCATTTCTGTTTCTAAAATGATGTTGTTATACTTATCTAGTAGTTCTTTCACATTATTTAATCCGACTCCGCGATTTCTTCCCTTAGTGGAGAATCCTAAAGCAAATAGATCTCCTGAAGGAGTCATCGTCATTTTACATGAATTCTGAATCACAATAACTGTTTCAGTTTCCATCTTAATAACTGCTACTTCCATCTGCTTTTTATAACTATCAGCCGATCCTTCGACAGCATTGTTCAATAAAACGCTCATGATACGAACCAAATCCAATAGTTCAATTGGGAGCTTGGTAATCGTATCTTTTACTTCCAGTGTAAACTCTACACCATTATTTCGAGCATAGACAATGGACTGAGCAACTAAACTTCGTAAAGCTGAATCTTCTATGTTGTTCAAATCAAAGTAAGTGTACTTATCTGAACGCAGTTTATGATTGGCTTTGACCAAAACTTCATTGTAAATTCTGTCAATTTCCTGTAAATCACCACTGTCAATTGCCATCTGCATACTGACAAGCATTCCAGCATAGTCATGTCGAAACCCACGGATTTCATTATACAGACCGACAATTTCATCTGTGTAATTCTGTAAATGTTTCTGTTCAAATTTCTTCTGCTTCAAAGCAATCTCTTTCTCCATTTGTTCTTTATGCGAATTCATTGCAAAGAAGGTCAAAAGGAGAGAAATAAAGACAATAGATGATAAAATACTTCCAAAACTATTCAAATGTTTAACCGTACTTACCATATCTGAAACGAAAGATGCAACATGTAACAATAATAAAGCAAAAAATACTTTTTTCAAGAAAGGATAAAGGTAGTCCTTGTCAAAATAGGCTAGTTCCAAATGGAAGTAACGAATGATTGTTACGATAACGATATAAGTCAACACCGTTACAGCGAAAAAGAATAGGCCATAATATTGTAAAACAAAATTGTCTCCTGTTATAGAAGAGAAAGTTACGGACAGAAAGGTGTGAGGACTCTCATATAAAAGAGATAGTAGTAAACTTAGGAATAATCCTCTATCCCTATCATACTGTTTAATCCATCTAAAATAGAAATATAGCATCAAAGGAAATAAAAATGTTGCAATCCCTAACCCATCTAAATTTAGAAGATAGAAGGGAAAATCAAGTACTATTTCTGTTAGTAATGTATAAGCACCAAAAACGTATAGTTCTTTTCTATTTATTTGACCTTTACAAATTAAACGGTAACTGTGACAAATGATTACAAGATATAATATCAAATCTACTAATAAGAAAAAATCCATTTTTCTACTCCCTTATCTTCTTTTAAAGAAATTAAGTAAAACACTACCTATTCTCCTCATCTCCCCACCTTTAATCTTCTGCAAGTCTTTTTCCTTCAAAGCTACAAACTGTTCCAATTTAACTGTGTTTTTCATAATAAAATCTCCTAAAATGTTTTTTTCTTGTAAGCTAACTTACAAAAACCATTATACAAAATGGAATTTCATTTTAGATAAAATTCTCTCAACTGTCATTTTTTTCTCCCCAAGTGTACTTTTTTAAGAAAAAAGCCGGGAAAATTCCCAGCTTTGCTACTATATTGATCCCAGCAGGATTCGAACCTGCGACCGTTCGCTTAGAAGGCGAATGCTCTATCCAGCTGAGCTATGAGACCTAATACAATCATTCTACCAAAAATTCAATTAAAAGTCAATTTTCTATTTATGATAGGGCGAACCTTGCTGAATCGTAAAAGCGCGATAGATTTGTTCAGCAAGGACTAGTCTCATTAACTGATGGGGCAAGGTTAAACGGCCAAAACTAACAGAAAGATTGGCTCTCTTTTTTACATCCTGTGCTAATCCCAGACTCCCTCCAATAATAAATGTAAGAGTAGAAAATCCTTTTATAGAAGCTTCTTCTAACTGCTTACTAAATTCTTCTGAAGCAAGTGTTTTCCCCTCAATGGCTAACACAATAACAAAATCACGATCACCAACTTTTGATAAAATTCTCTGACCTTCTATTTCTAAAATCTTTTGATTTTCTGATTCACTGGCCCTGTCTGGTGTTTTTTCATCTGCTAGTTCAATCATTTCAAGCTTAGCAAATCGAGAAATTCGTTTTGAATACTCTGCGATACCATCTTTTAAATACTTTTCTTTCAGTTTCCCAACTGTTACAACTTTAATTTTCATGACTCTATTCTAACATATTCTTTATTTTTTAACATCTTATTCACAAAATAAAAGGTTAATTTTAACCAAGAAAACCACATATTTTTGAAAGTTATCCACAATCTGTGAAAAACTTTTGTGTTTAAGTTATAATTAAGCTAGTCAGTTTATACTTTCAGTAATTTCAAACATATGGAGGCAAATATGAAACATTTAAAAACATTTTACAAAAAAGGGTTTCAATTATTAGTCATTATCGTCATTAGCTTTTTTAGTGGAGCCTTGGGTAGCTTTTCAATAGCTCAACTAACTCAAAAAAGTAGTGTAAGCAACTCTAACAACAATAGTACTATTACACAAACTGCCTATAAGAACGAAAATTCAACAACACAGGCTGTTAATAAAGTAAAAGATGCCGTTGTATCCGTTATAACTTATTCAGCAAATAGACAAAATAGCGTATTTGGCAATGATGAGACTGATACAAATTCTCAGCAAATCTCTAGTGAAGGATCTGGGGTTATTTATAAAAAAAATGACAAAGAAGCTTATATTGTCACAAATAATCACGTTATAAATGGTGCCAGCAAAGTAGATATTCGTTTATCAGATGGAACTAAAGTACCTGGAGAAATCGTCGGAGCTGATACTTTCTCTGATATTGCTGTCGTCAAAATCTCTTCAGAAAAAGTGACAACAGTAGCTGAGTTTGGTGATTCTAGTAAGTTAACCGTAGGAGAAACTGCTATTGCCATCGGTAGCCCGTTAGGTTCTGAATATGCAAATACTGTCACTCAAGGTATCGTATCTAGTCTCAATCGAAATGTATCTTTAAAATCTGAAGATGGGCAAGCCATTTCTACAAAAGCCATCCAAACTGATACTGCTATTAACCCAGGTAACTCTGGTGGCCCACTAATCAATATTCAAGGACAAGTTATCGGAATTACCTCAAGTAAAATTGCCACAAATGGAGGAACATCTGTAGAAGGTCTTGGTTTTGCAATCCCTGCAAATGATGCTATCAATATTATTGAACAGTTGGAAAAGAACGGAAAAGTGACTCGTCCAGCTTTGGGAATTCAAATGATCAATCTCTCAAATATTAATACAAGTGATATTAGAAGACTGAATATTCCAAGCAATGTAACATCTGGTGTAGTTGTTCGTTCTGTGCAAAGTAATATGCCTGCCAATGGTCACCTTGAAAAATACGATGTTATTACAAAAGTAGATGACAAAGAGATTGCTTCATCAACAGACTTACAAAGTGCTCTTTACAATCATTCTATCGGAGACACCATTAAGATAACCTACTATCGTAACGGTAAAGAAGAAACTACATCTATTAAACTTGACAAGAGTTCAGGTGATTTAGAATCTTAATTGACATCTATGTAAAGAAAGCTTTACATAAAAGAAAAGATGTGTTAGTGTAGAATCATGGAAAAATTTGAAATGATTTCTATCACAGATATACAAAAAAATCCCTATCAACCTCGAAAAGAATTTGATAGAGAAAAACTACATGAACTAGCACAGTCTATCAAAGAAAATGGGGTCATTCAACCGATTATTGTTCGTCAATCTCCTGTTATTGGTTATGAAATTCTTGCAGGAGAGAGACGCTATCGGGCTTCACTTTTAGCTGGTCTAAGGTCTATACCAGCTGTTGTTAAACAACTTTCAGATCAAGAAATGATGGTCCAGTCCATCATTGAAAATTTACAAAGAGAAAATTTAAATCCAATAGAAGAAGCACGTGCCTATGAATCTCTCGTAGAGAAAGGATTTACCCATGCTGAAATTGCAGATAAAATGGGCAAGTCTCGTCCTTATATCAGCAACTCCATTCGCTTGCTTTCCTTACCAGAACAAATCCTCTCAGAAGTAGAAAATGGCAAACTATCACAAGCACATGCACGTTCGCTAGTTTGTTTGAATAAGGAACAACAAGACTATTTCTTTCAACGAATCATCGAGGAAGATATTTCTGTAAGGAAGTTAGAAGCTCTTCTGACAGAAAAAAAACAAAAGAAACAGCAAAAAACTGATTATTTCATACAAAATGAAGAAGAACAGTTAAAAAAACTACTCGGATTAGATGTAGAAATCAAACTGTCTAAAAAAGATAGTGGAAAAATCATTATTTCTTTTTCAAATCAAGAAGAATACAGTAGAATTATCAACAGCCTGAAATAAGGCTGTTCTTTTATTTTTTTATCTCACAAGGTTATCCACTATTTTTTTTCAATAAAAAGCTTAATAAGTCAATAGTTTTTGGTTTTATCCCCAACCTGTGGATAAAACTTGGTAACATTGTGGATTATTTTTCACAGCTTGTGGAAAATTCTTGTTCTCTATGGTAAAATAGGTCTAGTATTAAACTTTTAAATAGTAAAGGAGGAGAAAGGATTGAAAGAAAAACAATTTTGGAATCGTATATTAGAATTTGCTCAAGAAAGACTGACTCGATCCATGTATGATTTCTATGCTATTCAAGCTGAACTCATCAAGGTAGAGGAAAATGTTGCTACTATATTTTTACCACGATCTGAAATGGAAATGGTCTGGGAAAAACAACTAAAAGATATTATTGTCGTTGCTGGATTTGAAATTTATGATGCTGAGATTACTCCCCACTATATTTTCACCAAACCTCAAGATACGACTATCTCACAAGTTGAAGAAGCTACAAATTCAACTCTTTATGACTATAGTCCAAAGTTGGTATCTATTCCTTATTCGGATACTGGATTAAAAGAGAAGTATACCTTTGATAATTTTATCCAAGGGGATGGAAATGTTTGGGCTGTATCAGCCGCTTTAGCTGTCTCTGAAGATTTGGCTCTGACCTATAACCCTCTTTTTATCTATGGAGGACCTGGGCTTGGTAAGACTCACCTGTTAAACGCTATTGGAAATGAAATTCTAAAAAATATTCCTGATGCGCGTGTTAAATATATCCCTGCTGAAAGTTTTATTAATGACTTTCTTGACCACCTAAGACTTGGAGAAATGGAAAAGTTTAAAAAGACCTACCGCAGTCTTGATCTTTTGTTAATCGATGATATCCAGTCACTCAGCGGAAAAAAAGTTGCAACTCAGGAAGAATTTTTCAATACCTTTAACGCCCTTCATGACAAGCAAAAACAGATTGTCCTAACGAGTGATCGTAGTCCAAAACATCTAGAAGGGCTCGAGGAGAGGCTTGTCACGCGCTTTAGTTGGGGGTTAACCCAAACTATCACACCTCCTGACTTTGAAACACGTATTGCCATTTTACAAAGCAAAACGGAACATTTAGGCTACAATTTCCAAAGTGATACTCTAGAATACCTAGCTGGGCAATTTGATTCAAATGTTCGAGATCTTGAGGGAGCCATCAACGACATCACTTTAATTGCCAGAGTAAAAAAAATCAAGGATATCACTATTGATATTGCTGCAGAAGCTATTAGAGCTCGCAAACAAGATGTTAGCCAAATGCTCGTCATCCCAATTGACAAAATCCAAAATGAAGTTGGTAACTTTTATGGTGTCAGTATCAAAGAAATGAAGGGAAGCAGACGCCTTCAAAATATTGTTTTAGCCCGTCAAGTAGCCATGTATTTATCTAGAGAACTAACAGATAATAGTCTTCCAAAAATTGGAAAGGAATTTGGTGGAAAAGACCATACAACAGTCATTCATGCCCATGCAAAAATTAAATCTTTGATTGATGAAGACGATAATTTACGTTTAGAAATCGAATCAATCAAAAAGAAAATTAAATAACTTGTGGATAACTTTCGCATTTTTATCTTTTTTATCCACATTTTTTAAACAATCCAAAAATCTTGATATGACTTGCTTTAAGTCTGTTTTCCACAGATTTCACAGACTCTATTATTACTATTATCCTTCTAATACTAAAAATAAATAAAGGAGAATCCATGATTCATTTTTCAATTAATAAAAACTTATTTCTACAAGCATTAAATACTACTAAGAGAGCTATTAGTTCTAAAAATGCTATTCCTATTTTATCAACCGTAAAAATTGACGTAACCAATGAAGGTGTTACTTTAATTGGTTCAAATGGTCAGATTTCAATTGAAAATTTTATTTCTCAAAAAAATGAAGATGCTGGTTTGTTAATTACTTCTTTAGGTTCGATCCTTCTTGAAGCTTCTTTCTTTATCAATGTGGTATCTAGTCTACCTGATGTGACTCTTGATTTTAAAGAAATTGAACAAAATCAAATTGTTTTAACCAGTGGCAAATCAGAAATTACCCTAAAAGGAAAAGATAGCGAACAATATCCACGAATTCAAGAAATTTCAGCAAGTACTCCTTTGGTTCTTGAAACAAAATTACTCAAGAAAATTATCAATGAAACAGCATTTGCTGCAAGTACACAAGAAAGTCGTCCGATTTTAACAGGTGTTCATTTTGTATTGAGTAACCACAAGGAGCTCAAAACAGTGGCAACAGACTCTCATCGTCTAAGCCAGAAAAAATTGACTCTTGAAAAAAATAGTGATGATTTTGATGTTGTGATTCCTAGCCGTTCTCTACGCGAATTTTCAGCGGTATTTACAGATGATATCGAAACTGTAGAGATTTTCTTTGCCAATAACCAAATCCTCTTTAGAAGCGAAAATATTAGCTTCTACACTCGTCTCCTAGAAGGAAACTACCCTGATACAGATCGTTTGATTCCAACAGACTTTAATACTACTATTACTTTTGATGTTGTAAACTTACGCCAGTCAATGGAACGTGCTCGTCTTTTATCAAGTGCGACTCAAAATGGTACTGTGAAGCTTGAAATTAAAGATGGGGTTGTTAGTGCCCATGTTCACTCTCCAGAAGTTGGTAAAGTAAACGAAGAAATCGATACTAATCAGGTGACTGGTGAAGATTTGACTATTAGTTTTAACCCAACTTATTTGATTGATTCCCTTAAAGCTTTAAATAGCGAAAAGGTTACAATCAGCTTTATTTCTGCAGTTCGTCCCTTCACACTTGTGCCAGCGGATACTGATGAGGACTTCATGCAGCTCATTACACCAGTTCGTACAAATTAAGTGAAAGAGGTTGAGCCTGGCTCGCCTCTTTTATGATATAATCGAAAAAGAAAAGGAGAGTAGTATGTATCAAGTTGGAAATTTTGTTGAAATGAAAAAACCACATGCTTGTACAATCAAGTCAACTGGTAAAAAAGCCAATCGTTGGGAAATTACACGTGTAGGGGCAGATATCAAAATCAAATGTAGTAATTGTGACCATGTTGTCATGATGGGACGCTATGATTTTGATCGAAAAATGAATAAAATTATTGACTAAGAAGCCTTAGTTAGAGGGTTAGCAAGTTTTCCCTTTTTGTGTTATAATATTAGAGATTGAAATGAAAACGGAGAATGAGAAAATATGGCTTTAACAGCAGGTATCGTTGGTTTGCCAAACGTTGGTAAATCAACACTATTTAATGCAATTACAAAAGCAGGAGCAGAGGCAGCAAACTACCCATTTGCGACGATTGATCCAAATGTTGGAATGGTAGAAGTTCCAGATGAACGTCTACAAAAATTGACGGAAATGATTACTCCTAAAAAGACAGTGCCAACAACATTTGAATTTACAGATATCGCAGGAATTGTAAAAGGAGCATCAAAAGGAGAAGGACTAGGGAATAAATTCTTGGCCAATATTCGTGAAGTAGACGCGATTGTTCACGTAGTTCGTGCTTTTGATGATGAAAATGTCATGCGCGAGCAAGGACGTGAAGATGCATTTGTGGATCCACTTGCAGATATTGATACAATTAACCTAGAATTGATTCTCGCTGACTTAGAATCGGTTAATAAACGCTATGCGCGTGTAGAAAAGATGGCACGTACGCAAAAAGATAAAGAATCAGTAGCAGAGTTTAATGTTCTTCAAAAGATTAAACCAGTCCTTGAAGATGGAAAATCAGCTCGTACAATCGAATTTACAGATGAGGAACAAAAGGTTGTAAAAGGTCTCTTCCTGTTGACGACTAAACCAGTTCTTTATGTTGCTAATGTGGACGAGGATGTGGTTTCAGATCCTGACTCTATCGACTATGTTAAACAAATTCGTGAATTTGCAGCGACAGAAAATGCTGAAGTAGTCGTTATTTCTGCGCGTGCTGAGGAAGAAATTTCTGAGTTAGACGAAGAAGATAAGCAAGAGTTTCTTGAAGCACTTGGGTTGACAGAATCAGGCGTTGACAAGTTGACTCGTGCAGCTTACCATTTGCTTGGACTGGGAACTTACTTCACAGCTGGTGAAAAAGAAGTTCGCGCTTGGACCTTTAAGCGTGGTATGAAGGCTCCTCAAGCAGCTGGTATTATCCACTCAGACTTTGAAAAAGGCTTTATTCGTGCAGTAACCATGTCATATGAGGATTTAGTGAAATACGGATCTGAAAAAGCCGTAAAAGAAGCTGGACGCTTGCGTGAAGAAGGAAAAGAATATGTCGTGCAAGATGGCGATATTATGGAATTCCGCTTTAACGTTTAATCAATATTAAAAATAATGTCAATTAGGTTGGAAAATAATTCCAACCCTTTTGGCTTTTGAAAGGAAAAATAAATGACAAAAATACTTGTGGGATTGGGCAATCCAGGGGATAAATATTTTGAAACAAAACACAATGTTGGTTTTATGTTGATTGACCAACTAGCGAAAAAACAAAATGTCACTTTTACACACGATAAGATATTTCAAGCTGACCTAGCATCATTTTTCCTAAATGGAGAAAAAATTTATCTGGTCAAACCAACGACCTTTATGAATGAAAGTGGAAAAGCAGTTCATGCTTTATTGACTTACTATGGTTTGGATATTGAAGATTTACTTATCATTTACGATGATCTTGACATGGAAGTTGGAAAGATTCGTTTAAGAGCAAAGGGCTCTGCAGGTGGTCACAATGGTATTAAGTCTATTATTCAACATATTGGAACTCAGTTCTTTAACCGTGTTAAGATTGGAATCGGAAGACCTAAAAATGGTATGTCAGTTGTTCACCATGTTTTGAGTAAGTTTGACAAGGATGATTATATTGGTATTTTACAGTCTATTGACAAAGTTGACGATTCTGTAAACTACTATTTACAAGAGAAAAACTTTGAGAAAACAATGCAGAGGTATAACGGATAAATGGTGACCTTATTAGATTTATTCTCAGAAAATGATCAGATTAAAAAATGGCATCAAAGTTTAACAGATAAGAAAAGACAACTAATACTTGGTTTATCAACGTCTACTAAGGCTCTTGCAATTGCAAGCAGTTTAGAAAAAGAAGATAAGATTGTGTTATTGACGTCAACTTATGGAGAAGCAGAAGGACTTGTTAGTGATTTTCTATCAATCTTGGGTGAGGAACTTGTCTATCCATTTTTGGTAGATGACTCCCCTATGGTAGAGTTTTTGATGTCTTCACAAGAAAAAATCATTTCACGGGTTGAAGCCTTGCGTTTTTTGACTGATCCGTCTAAGAAAGGGATTTTAGTTTGTAATATCGCAGCAAGTCGATTGATTTTACCGTCTCCCAATATATTTAAAGATAGTATTGTAAAAATAACAGTTGGTGAAGAATATGACCAACACGCACTTATCCATCAGTTAAAAGAGATAGGCTATCGAAAAGTTACACAAGTACAAACTCAAGGCGAATTTAGTCTGCGAGGAGATATTTTAGATATTTTTGAAATATCCCAGTTAGAACCTTACCGAATTGAGTTTTTTGGTGATGAAGTCGATGGTATTAGGTCATTTGAAGTCGAAACACAATTATCGAAAGAAAATCAGACAGAACTCACCATCTTTCCAGCTAGCGACATACTTTTTAGAGAAAAGGATTATCAACGAGGACAGTCAGCTTTAGAAAAACAAATTTCAAAAACTTTATCACCTATTTTAAAATCATACTTAGAAGAAATTCTTTCAAGTTTTCACCAAAAACAAATGCATTTAGATTCTAGGAAGTTTTTATCTTTGTGTTATGACAAGACATGGACTGTTTTTGACTATATTGAAAAAGATACCCCAATATTCTTTGATGATTATCAAAAGTTAATGAATCAGTATGAAGTCTTTGAAAGAGAATTAGCGCAATACTTTACAGAAGAATTACAGAATAGTAAAGCATTTTCTGAGATGCAGTATTTTGCAGATACAGAGCAAATCTATAAAAAACAGAGTCCGGTTACCTTTTTCTCTAATCTGCAAAAGGGGTTAGGAAATCTCAAGTTTGACAAAATTTATCAATTTAATCAATATCCTATGCAGGAGTTTTTCAATCAATTTTCTTTTCTAAAAGAAGAAATTGAACGATACAAAAAAATGGATTATACTATTATCCTGCAGTCTAGCAATTCAATGGGAAGTAAAACATTGGAGGATGTTTTAGAGGAATACCAGATTAAATTGGATTCTAGAGATAAGTCAAGTGTTTGTAAAGAATCTGTAAACTTAATTGAGGGTAATCTCAGACATGGTTTTCATTTTGTAGATGAAAAGGTTTTATTGATAACTGAACATGAGATTTTTCAAAAGAAATTGAAACGTCGTTTTCGAAGACAACATGTTTCGAATGCAGAGCGCTTAAAAGATTATAATGAACTTGAAAAAGGAGATTACGTTGTTCACCATATTCATGGAATTGGTCAATATCTAGGAATTGAAACAATTGAAATAAAAGGAATCCACCGCGATTATGTCAGTGTCCAGTATCAAAATGGTGATCAAATCTCCATCCCAGTGGAACAGATTCATCTACTATCTAAATATGTTTCAAGTGATGGTAAAGCGCCCAAACTCAATAAATTAAATGACGGTCATTTTAAAAAGGCCAAGCAAAAGGTTAAGAATCAGGTAGAGGATATAGCTGATGATTTAATCAAACTCTATTCTGAACGCAGTCAGTTGAAGGGTTTTGCTTTTTCAGATGATGATGATAATCAACATGCCTTTGATGATGCCTTCCCTTATGTTGAAACGGATGATCAACTTCGTAGTATTGAGGAAATCAAGAGGGATATGCAGGATTCTCAGCCAATGGATCGACTTTTAGTTGGGGATGTTGGTTTTGGAAAGACTGAAGTTGCTATGCGTGCAGCCTTTAAGGCAGTCAATGATCACAAACAGGTTGTCGTTCTAGTTCCGACGACGGTTTTAGCACAACAGCACTATACGAATTTTAAGGAACGATTCCAAAATTTTGCAGTCAATATTGATGTGTTAAGTCGTTTTAGAAGTAAAAAAGAGCAGACTGAAACACTTGAAAAATTGAAAAACGGTCAAGTTGATATTTTGATTGGAACCCATCGTGTTTTGTCTAAAGATGTTGTGTTTGCTGATTTGGGCTTGATGATTATTGATGAGGAACAGCGATTTGGTGTCAAGCATAAGGAAACCTTGAAAGAACTGAAAAAACAAGTAGATGTCCTGACCTTGACAGCAACGCCAATTCCTCGTACCCTTCACATGTCTATGCTGGGAATCAGAGATTTGTCTGTTATTGAAACTCCGCCGACTAATCGTTATCCTGTTCAGACCTATGTTTTGGAAAAGAATGATAGTGTCATTCGTGATGCGGTCTTGCGTGAAATGGAGCGTGGAGGTCAAGTTTACTATCTTTACAATAAAGTTGACACAATTGATCAGAAGGTTTCAGAATTACAGGAGTTGATTCCAGAGGCTTCGATTGGTTATGTTCATGGGCAAATGAGTGAAATTAAGTTAGAAAATACTCTACTGGATTTCATTGAAGGTCAGTATGATATTTTGGTGACAACTACCATTATTGAGACAGGGGTGGACATTCCAAATGCCAATACTTTATTTATTGAAAATGCGGACCATATGGGCTTGTCAACCTTGTATCAATTAAGAGGAAGAGTTGGTCGTAGCAACCGCATTGCTTATGCCTATCTCATGTATCGTCCAGAAAAATCAATCAGTGAGGTCTCTGAAAAGAGATTAGAAGCAATTAAAGGATTTACAGAATTGGGCTCAGGATTTAAGATTGCAATGCGAGATCTTTCGATTCGTGGAGCAGGAAATCTTTTAGGAAAATCACAGTCTGGTTTCATTGATTCTGTTGGTTTTGAATTGTATTCGCAGTTACTAGAGGAAGCTATTGCTAGAAGAAACGGTAATGCTAACACTAACACAAGAACCAAAGGGAATGCCGAATTGATTTTGCAAATTGATGCCTATCTTCCTGATACTTATATTTCTGATCAAAGACATAAAATCGAAATTTACAAGAAAATTCGTCAAATTGACAACCGTGTCAATTATGAAGAGTTACAAGAGGAGTTGATGGACCGTTTTGGAGAGTACCCAGACGTTGTAGCCTATCTTTTAGAAATTGGTCTAGTCAAGTCATATTTGGACAAGGTCTTTGTAGAACGTGTGGAAAGAAAAGAAAATAAGATTACAGTTCAATTTGAAAAAATTACTCAGCGATTGTTCTTGGCTCAAGATTATTTTAAAGCTTTATCCGCAACGAACTTAAAAGCAGGCATCGCTGAGAATAAGGGATTAATGGAAGTTGTATTTGATGTTCGAAACAAGAAGGACTATGAAATTTTAGAAGGTCTGCTCATTTTTGGAGAAAGTTTATTAGAGATAAAAGAGTCAAAAGAAGGCAATTTCCTTTAACATTTTTCTTCTATAAAATTGATAAAAATGGTACAATAATAATTTGAGGTAATAAAAATGAGATTAGACAAATATTTAAAAGTATCAAGAATTATCAAGCGTCGTACAGTCGCAAAGGAAGTAGCTGATAAAGGTAGAATCAAGGTGAATGGAATCTTGGCCAAAAGTTCAACGGATTTGAAAGTTAATGACCAAGTTGAAATTCGTTTTGGCAATAAGTTGCTACTTGTAAAAGTACTGGAGATGAAAGATAGTACAAAAAAAGAAGATGCAGCAGGCATGTATGAAATTATCAGTGAAACACGGGTAGAAGAAAATGTCTAAGAATATTGTACAATTGAATAATTCTTTTATTCAAAATGAACACCAACGTCGTCGCTATCTGATGAAGGAAAGACAAAAACGGAATCGTTTCATGGGTTGGGTTCTCATTTTGATGATTTTATTGTTCATTTTACCAACTTATAATCTTGCTCAAAGTTATCACCAATTACTCCAAAGACGTCAACAGTTATCAGACTTGCAAACTCAGTATCAAACCTTGAATGAGGAAAAGGAGAAGGAGACAGCTTTTGCTACAAAGTTGAAGGATGAAGAATACGCTGCTAAATACATGCGTGCAAAATATTATTATTCTAAGAATCGGGAAGCTGTTTATACGATTCCTGACTTGCTTCCAAGGTGATGAAATGGAAAATTTATTAGACGTAATTGAGCAATTTTTGAGTCTATCGGATGAAAAGTTGGAAGAGTTGGCTGATAAAAATCAATTATTGCGTTTACAAGAAGAAAAGGAAAGGAAGAATGCGTAAATTCTTAATTATTTTGTTGCTACCGAGTTTTTTGACCATTTCAAAAGTTGTTAGCACAGAAAAAGAAGTAGTCTATACTTCGAAAGAAATTTATTACCTTTCACAATCTGACTTTGGTATTTATTTTAGAGAAAAGCTAAGTACTCCTATGGTTTATGGAGAAGTTCCTGTCTATGCAAATGAAGATTTAGTAGTGGAATCTGGAAAATTAACTCCAAAAATAAGTTTCCAAATAACCGAGTGGCGCTTAAATAAACAGGGAATTCCAGTATTTAAGTTATCCAACCACCAATTTATAGCTGCGGACAAACGATTTTTATACGATCAATCAGAGGTAACTCCTACAATAAAAAAAGTATGGTTAGAATCTGATTTTAAACTGTATAACAGCCCTTATGACTTAAAAGAAGTGAAATCATTCTTATCAGCTTATTCACAAGTATCAATCGATAAGACCATGTTTGTAGAAGGAAAAGAATTTCTACATATTGATCAGGCTGGATGGGTGGATAAAGAGTCAACTTCTGAAGAAGATAATCGGATGAGTAAAGTCCAAGAAATGTTATCTGAAAAATATCAAAAAGATTCTTTCTCTATTTATGTTAAGCAACTGACTACTGGAAAAGAAGCTGGTATCAATCAAGATGAAAAGATGTATGCGGCTAGTGTTTTAAAACTCCCTTATCTCTACTATACGCAAGAAAAAATAAATGATGGTCTGTATCAGTTAGATTCGACTGTGAAATACGTATCAGCAGTTAATGATTTTCCAGGTTCTTATAAACCAGAGGGAAGTGGTAGTCTTCCTAAAAAAGAGGATAATAAAGAATATTCTCTAAAAGATTTAATTACGAAAGTATCAAAAGAATCTGATAATGTAGCTCATAATCTATTGGGATATTACATTTCAAACCAATCTGATGCTACATTCAAATCCAAGATGTCTGCTATTATGGGAGATGATTGGGATACGAAAGAAAAATTGATTTCTTCTAAAATGGCTGGGAAAGTCATGGAAGCTATTTATAATCAAAATGGATTTGTGCTAGAGTCTTTGACTAAAACAGATTTTGATAATGAGCGAATTGCCAAAGGTGTTTCTGTGAAGGTAGCTCATAAAATTGGGGATGCGGACGAATTTGAGCATGATACGGGTGTTGTCTATGCAGATTCTCCATTTGTTCTTTCTATTTTCACTAAGAATTCTGATTATGATACGATTTCTCAGATAGCTAAAGATGTTTATGAGGTTCTAAAATGAGGGAACAAGATTTTTTAAATCATTTTCTCAAGAAGGGATATTTCAAAAAGCATGCTAAGGTGGTGCTAGCTCTTTCTGGTGGATTAGATTCTATGTTTCTATTTAAGGTATTATCTACGTATCAAAAAGAGTTAGAAATTGAATTGATTCTAGCTCATGTGAATCATAAGCAGAGAGTAGAATCAGATTGGGAAGAAAAGGAATTAAGGAAGTTGGCTGCTAAAGCAGAACTTCCTATTTATATCAGCAATTTTTCAGGAGAATTTTCAGAAGCGAGTGCACGAAATTTTCGTTATGATTTTTTTCAAGAGGTCATGAAAAAGACAGGTGCGACAGCATTAGTCACTGCCCACCATGCTGATGACCAAGTGGAAACGATTTTGATGCGTTTGATTCGAGGCACTCGTTTACGCTATCTATCAGGAATTAAGGAGAAGCAAGTAGTCGGGGAAATAGAAATCATTCGTCCATTCTTGCATTTTCAGAAAAAAGACTTTCCACCAATTTTTCACTTTGAAGATATATCAAATCAGGAAAATCATTATTTGCGCAACCGTATTCGAAACTCTTATTTACCAGAATTGGAAAAAGAAAATCCTCGATTTAGGGATGCAATCTTAAGTCTCGGCAATGAAATTTTAGATTATGATTTGGCAATAGCTGAACTATCAAAGAATATTGATGTAGAAAATTTAGAGCAACTATTGTCTTACTCTGAGTCGACACAAAGAGTTTTACTTCAAACTTATCTGAATCGTTTTCCAGATTTGAATCTTACAAAAGCTCAGTTTGAAGAAGTTCGGCAGATTTTAAAATTTAAAAGCCAGTATCGTCATCCGCTTAAAAATGGCTATGAATTGATAAAAGAGTACCAAAAGTTTCGGATTTGTAAAATCAGTCCTCAGTCTGATGAAAAGGAAGCTGAACTTGTGTTACACTATCAAAATCAGGTATCTTACCAAGGTTATTTATTTTCCTTTGGAATTCCATTAGAAGGTGAATCAATTCAACAAATACCTGTTTCACGGGAAACATCAATACACATTCGTCATCGAAAAACAGGAGATGTTTTGATTCAAAATGGGCATAGAAAAAAACTCAGACGTCTATTTATTGATTTGAAAATCCCTATGGAAAAGCGAAAATCAGCTCTGATTATTGAGCAATTTGGAGAAATTGTCTCAATTTTTGGAATTGCGACCAGTAATTTGAGTAAAAACACGAAAAATGATATAATGAACACTGTACTTTATATAGAAAAAATAGATAGGTAAAAAAATGTTAGAAAACGATATTAAAAAAATCCTTGTTTCACACGATGAAATTACAGAAGCTGCTAAAAAATTAGGTGCCCAACTAACTAAAGACTATGCAGGAAAAAATCCGATTTTAATTGGGATTTTAAAAGGATCTATCCCTTTTATGGCTGAATTGGTTAAACATATTGATACACATATTGAAATGGACTTTATGATGGTTTCTAGCTATCATGGTGGAACAGCAAGTAGTGGTGTCATCAATATCAAGCAAGATGTAACTCAAGATATTAAAGGAAGACATGTTCTATTTGTAGAGGACATCATTGATACAGGTCAAACTTTGAAGAATTTGCGAGATATGTTTATTGCAAGAGAAGCAGCTTCTGTTAACATTGCAACCTTGTTGGATAAACCAGAAGGACGTGTTGTAGAAATTGAGGCAGACTATACTTGCTTTACTATTCCAAATGAGTTTGTAGTAGGTTATGGTTTAGACTACAAAGAAAATTATCGTAACCTTCCTTATGTTGGAGTATTGAAAGAAGAAGTGTATTCAAATTAGAAAGAACAATTTTTAATGAAAAAACAAAATAATGGTTTAATTAAAAATCCTTTTCTATGGTTATTACTTATTTTTTTCCTAGTTACAAGTTACCAGTATTTTAGTACAGGTAGTGTTGCAGGGAAAAGTGAGCAAATTAATTATACAGAATTGGTAAAAGAAATTACCGATGACAATGTAAAAGAATTGACTTACCAACCAAATGGCAGTGTTATCGAAGTTTCAGGTGTTTATAAAAATCCTAAAACAAGTAAAGAAGAAACAGGTATCCAGTTCTTTTCTCCTTCTGCTACAACAGTAGAGAAATTTTCAAGTATTATTCTTCCTTCAGATACTACAGTATCAGAATTGCAAAAACTTGCTTCTGACCATAAGGCGGAAGTAACTGTTAAGCATGAAAGTTCAAGTGGTATGTGGATTAATATTCTTGTATCCATTGTGCCATTCGGTATTCTTTTCTTCTTCCTATTCTCTATGATGGGAAATATGGGAGGAAATAATAGCCGTAACCCGATGAGTTTTGGACGTAGTAAGGCTAAGGCTGCAAATAAAGAAGATATTAAAGTAAGATTTTCAGATGTTGCTGGAGCTGAGGAAGAAAAACAAGAACTAGTTGAAGTTGTGGAGTTTTTAAAAGATCCAAAACGATTTACAAAACTTGGAGCCCGTATTCCAGCAGGTGTCCTTCTGGAGGGACCTCCGGGAACAGGTAAGACCTTGCTTGCTAAGGCAGTAGCCGGAGAAGCAGGTGTTCCATTCTTTAGTATCTCAGGCTCTGACTTTGTAGAAATGTTTGTCGGAGTTGGAGCTAGTCGTGTTCGTTCTCTTTTTGAAGATGCCAAAAAAGCAGCACCAGCTATTATCTTTATAGATGAAATTGATGCTGTTGGACGTCAACGTGGAGTTGGTCTTGGCGGAGGAAATGACGAACGTGAACAAACCTTGAACCAACTTTTGATTGAGATGGACGGTTTTGAGGGAAATGAAGGGATTATTGTTATCGCTGCGACAAACCGTTCAGATGTACTTGATCCTGCCCTTTTGCGTCCAGGACGTTTTGATAGAAAAGTATTGGTTGGTCGCCCTGATGTTAAAGGTCGTGAAGCAATCTTGAAAGTTCATGCTAAGAACAAGCCTTTAGCAGAAGATGTTGATTTGAAATTAGTTGCCCAACAAACCCCAGGTTTTGTTGGAGCAGATTTAGAGAATGTCTTGAATGAAGCAGCCTTGGTTGCTGCTCGTCGTAATAAATCGATAATTGATGCTTCAGATATTGATGAAGCAGAAGATAGAGTTATTGCTGGTCCTTCTAAGAAAGATAAGACAGTTTCACAAAAAGAACGTGAATTGGTTGCCTACCATGAGGCAGGACATACCATTGTTGGTCTAGTTTTGTCGAATGCCCGCGTTGTTCATAAGGTTACAATTGTACCAAGAGGTCGTGCAGGTGGCTATATGATTGCACTTCCTAAGGAAGACCAAATGCTTTTATCTAAAGAAGATATGAAAGAGCAATTGGCTGGCTTAATGGGTGGACGTGTAGCTGAAGAAATTATCTTTAATGTCCAAACGACAGGAGCTTCAAACGACTTTGAACAGGCGACACAAATGGCGCGTGCAATGGTTACAGAGTACGGTATGAGTGAAAAACTTGGCCCAGTACAATATGAAGGGAACCATGCTATGTTTGGTGCACAGAGTCCTCAAAAATCAATTTCAGAACAAACAGCTTATGAAATTGACGAAGAGGTTCGTTCATTATTAAATGAAGCACGAAATAAAGCTGCTGAAATTATTCAGTCAAATCGTGAAACTCACAAGTTGATTGCAGAAGCATTATTGAAATACGAAACATTGGATAGCACACAAATTAAATCTCTTTACGAAACAGGAAAGATGCCTGAAACAGTAGAAGAGGAATCACATGCACTATCTTACGATGAAGTAAAGTCAAAAATGAATGATGAAAAATAACCCCGAGAGAGGCATGTCCTCTCTTTTTTGTGCAGTTGAGGAGCTAAAGGGTGCAGAATGGATGGAATGTGCCAAAAGTGTATCTGAATCTGTTAGACTGTATCTAGAAAGGGGAAGATTATGCTTAAAAAAATGTATGAAGAAGTCCAAGGGATTGTATATAAGTGTAGAAATGAATATTACCTTCATTTATGGGAGTTATCGGATTGGGACCAAG